>DAOOCD010000137.1:0-9504 GCA_035408225.1 Cyclobacteriaceae bacterium
TATGATGAAAAAAGAAATGGATAAACTGCATATGCCGCACGTGACCGAGTTTTTTCAAATGATTGATGCGGGAGGTGGAGAAATTTATGCCTGCAGACTGGCGGCTGACATGTTCCACTTAAAGAAAGAAGATTTTATTCCCGAAGTGAAGGATATTATCACGGTAGGCGATATGTATGCGCTGGCCGAGGGTGAAGGCACTCAGATAATCTTTATCTGATTTGGTTGGTGAGGGTTGGTTAGAGTCGTCAGGGCGAACCTCTGGCGACTCACCTTTTTTATTGGTTGTGAAAGTTCATTGTACGTTCCGGGCCAATCGTGCAAAATGAATAAACCATTTCTGCTGCTTTGTCCATGAGCGCAGGCAATTCAGCAATCTCTTCTTTCGAGAAATTACTGAGTACAAAATTTATCTGCTGGCCTTTTGAAAATGTATTTCCAATGCCAAACCGCAACCGCGAGTAATCCTGACCATTCAAGAGTAGTTCAATGTTTTTAAGTCCGTTATGACCTGCCGCACTTCCCTTGGTTCGCATACGCAGGGTGCCAAACGGCAACGCAATATCATCAACGATCACCAACAGGTTCTCTTTGGGTATTTTCAATTCCTGTAGCCAGTAAGCAATTGCCTTCCCACTCAGGTTCATGTAGGTATTTGGCTTGATAAAATGTAATTGCCGTCCCTTGTACTTTAACTCTGCTCTGTCGGCCAGCCGTTCAGTTTTGAAATCAATCTTATGATTATCGGCAATCCGATCCAGTATCAAAAATCCAATATTATGCCGGGTGAGTTCATACTCAGGTCCAATATTTCCGAGGCCGGCAATCAGGTACTTCATGACTTAATTCTTACAATCCGAAATAAACAAAAAATCCCGCCCCGATAGATCGGGACAGGACTTTTTGTATTGGGAAAACAAAGGTTACTTTTTCTTTTCGTCCTTCTTAGGAGCGTCTGCTTTCTTCGCGTCAGCAGGTGCAGCAGCACCAGCGGCAGGAGCAGCACCGGCAGCAGGAGCGGCACCGGCAGCAGGAGTGGCAGCAGCAGTCTCTTCAGCCAACTTAGCAGCACGAGGCACTTCAACCACGGCAATAGATGCTTGTTTAGGGTCAGCAAACTCCAAATTAGGAAGCTTCATATCGCCTACTTTAACAGAGTGATGGAAGTCCAGGGTAGAACAATCTACGTCAATATGATCAGGCATATCCTTAGCGAAAGCAACTACTTTCAACGAAGCACGCTTGCGTACCAGAGCACCACCCTTGGCAACACCGGGTGACTGGCCCACCAGGCGAGTGGGGATATCCATTTTAATCTTACGGTCTTCGCTTATTCTCAGAAAGTCAACATGCAAAATTAATTCACTTACGGGATGGAACTGAACTTCCTGCATGATGGCCTGGCACTCTTCACCTTCAATGTTAAGGTGTACAAAGTGGGCCTCGTTGGTGTAAATCAAATCGCGGAACAAAATAACGGGCGAATAAAAATGAATCTGCTCATTGCCTCCGTACAATACACAAGGCACGTTGCCTTCTTCACGGATTTTCTGAGCGTCATTCTTGCCGAGATTTGCTCTTCGATACCCTATAATCTCGATGGTTTTCATAATTGTTTATGGTTTAAATTATACTTAAGAAATTACAAACGAATAAATAATGAACTGATCGACTCGTGATCGTGAATTTTACGAATTGCTTTCGCGAACAAATCCGATACTGTCAATACTTTAATTTTTGGCGTTACTTGTTTAAGCGGAATCGTATCCGATACAACTAGTTCTTCCAATGCCGAGTTTTCGATGTTTTCGTAGGCATTTCCTGAAAGTACAGGATGCGTACAAATAGCGCGTACCGTGTTGGCTCCTTTTTCTTTTAATAAAGCAGCTGCTTTACAAATGGTTCCGGCTGTGTCTACCAGGTCATCAATCAAAATCACGTCCTTGCCTTCTACCTCTCCAATCAAACGCATCGACTCAATCTTATTGGCTTCTTTTCTGTATTTATCGCACACGGCTAAGTCAGCATTGAAGAATTTGGCGAAACTTCGGGCGCGTTTAATTCCGCCAACATCGGGCGTTGCAAAAATAATATTCTTGAGATTGAGTGATTTCAGGTAAGGTACGAAGATGTAGTTTCCATCAAGGTGATCCACCGGGATGTCAAAAAATCCCTGGATCTGATCAGCATGCAAGTCGCACGTCATTATCCGGTTGGCTCCTGCAGCTGAAAGCAGATTAGCAATCAACTTTGCGGCAATAGCTACCCGGGGCTTGTCTTTGCGATCCTGGCGCGCATAGCCAAAATAGGGGATGATTACGTTTACATTAAGGGCACTGGCGCGCTTGGCAGCATCAATCATGAGCAAAAGCTCCATGAAGTTATCGGCAGGTGCAAAGGTTGACTGAACGATAAATACATCATGACCGCGTACGGATTCTCCAATAAATGGAGACATTTCGCCATCACTAAATTGCTGGTAGTTTACGGTACCCAATGGCTCGCCATACGCATTAGCGATTTTTTCTGCCAGATAGGCTGTGGCGCGACCCGAGAAGATTTTTACTGCCATGGTACTTACTTCAAAAATTAAATCCTGGCTATAAAATCCAGGATTTTTATGTTGCCCGACCAGGGCTCGAACCTGGACTTTCTTGAATCAAAATCAAGCGTGTTGCCAGTTACACCATCGGGCAATCAACACCCCCTAAAAAAGGGTTCGCAAAGGTAGAATTAATTTTGAGAAGTGAAAATTCGATTTTCACTGTTTTTTAAACCTTTTATCGGTTTTCAGCCTCTATTGAAGTTCTTTTTCCTGCGCAGTTGCAGGATTGCCTTCGCTAAAGCCTTCTGCCATAAACCGATACTTATCCAGGATGGAAATTACGGCATTTCTTAAATGGCGATCATTATTAAAGTTTATACTGCCATACAAGGTGGTAGCATAGCCCTGCCAGATCGACCTGTTCTGGCGCCTGTCAAAGAATTGAATCAATAATGTACCCGTTTTCAGATCCAGCTTGCGTGAATCATATTGAATATCATCCGGCTGATTTTTTATCCATTCTTCAATGTCGGGTTGGTCATACCCATTAAATCGCAGACTGTCACTATACATTTTGAATCCAATAATCAGGTTTGGTCGGGTTTCAGTTTGCTTATAACCTAAAAACTTCATTCTTGAAACGATAGATTTTTCAACGATGGCATTTACCATGGTTGAATCCTCTATGCCCACGGGCTTCATGATATCGAAAGATCGGTACTTCTTAAAATTTCCATGGTAACTGTAATCGTATTCAACAGGAAGTTCCTTGTAACCAAGGCAGGAGGTCAATAGAATTAAAACCAACACCGGCATGTATAAATTCTTCATAGACTGTGGTTTAGTCTTGAAAAGGTAAAAATTTTTGATGCTCTTAGCAAGTAGTTTAAGTTTCTTTTCTCCTGTGTTTTATAAATCGAAAGGTTTATTCATGAAAATTGAAACAATAAGTTCTTTCCACCTATTTTCATAAAAAAATAAGTATCAATTTTAGAGTGATGTTTTCAAAATACGAACAAACGGTTGGTGCCCGCTATCATATATACAATAGCCTTTTCCTAAATCTTCCTTTTCAGGAGATTTTGAGAACCGGCACATTGTTACCTCTTTTACAACAATACTGCGAACAAGGTTTTGAGAAGGGGCAACCCGCTACTGAAATTCTTCAGAAGTTTTTTAAGGACCTTGTTCCGCAAGCCTCTCCCGAAGAGCAGTTTGATCTGCTTTTCAAATTTATTCAGTATGTAGAGCGCCAGGTCGCATTATTTGATTCTATTGAAGATTCTGCCTTTGAGCAGATTAATGATACGGCAGGCAAGGGAACAATTTCTTCGTTGTTGTTGCGAACCAAATTCGATCACAGAGAAAAGGAATTAGCAGCACGACTAGAGAACTTTAGTCTGCGAACTGTTCTCACAGCACATCCCACTCAGTTTTACCCGGGGCACGTATTGGGCATATTAACGGACCTGGAAAAATCAATTCGCGACCATGATCTGGTACAGATTAATTTGCTCTTACAGCAGTTGGGAAAAACCGGGTTCATCAATCAGGACAAGCCAACACCCTATGATGAAGCCCTGAGCTTATGCTGGTACCTTGAAAATGTTTTTTACCATGCAATTCCGGAAATCATACAATCACTGTGTGCAGGATTGCAGATTCCATTGGCTGAGTGGAAAAATGATCGGCTTGTAGTCATAGGTTTTTGGCCTGGGGGTGATAGAGATGGCAATCCTTTTGTCACCAGTGAGATTACAAGGAAGGTTGCAGCTCGTTTGCAGGAAAGCATCTTGAAATGTTACTACCGCGATGTGCGCATCTTGCGCAGACGCCTCACATTCCACGGTGTAGATAAGGTGATCATCGAGATTGAAAAGAAAATCTACCAGTGGGCTTATGGCACTGAGCGAGGATATGCCCGGGCTGAAGACCTGGTCGCTGATCTTTTGCAGGCACGCACAAAATTGATCAGCGAGCATGATGGGTTATTTCTCAACTTGCTCGATGCCTTCATTCTAAAAGTAAAATTGTTCGGATTTAATTTTGCCAGCCTTGATGTTCGCCAGGACAGCCGTAGACATGATTATGTATGGGCACAAATTTTAGATACGGCTTCTAAATCCGGCAAGACAATTTCATCTTCTGACTTTGAAAAACTAACCCGGAAGGAACAGATACACTATTTGCTTTCTCTGAAAATAAATCTTGATGAACTCCAATTTGAGGATCCCTTTGTAACGGAAACACTTAACAGCATACGTGTAATAGGAACGATTCAAAAAGCCAACGGACCTACGGGTTGCCATCGGTATGTGATCAGCAACTGTCAGAGTTCGCTGCATGTAATCGAAATGTTTGTGTTGGCGCGGTTGCTTTTGGGTACTCAGGAAGGCGTTGAGGTAGATATTGTGCCGCTGTTTGAAACGATTGATGACCTGGCCCACGCTCCGGATATCATGAATGAGTTATATGGAATTAGCGAGTACCGAAATCATTTAGAGAAAAGGAAAGGCCATCAGAATATCATGTTAGGTTTTTCAGATGGCACGAAAGACGGAGGGTACTTACGTGCTAACTGGTCTATTTTTCGCGCTAAGGAAAATCTAACCACCATCTCTCGCAGACACGGACTGAAAGCAATTTTCTTTGATGGTCGTGGAGGGCCGCCAGCGCGGGGAGGGGGTAACACTCACGACTTTTATGCTTCGTTAGGTGACACGATAGAGAATGAAGAAGTGCAGATCACAGTTCAGGGGCAAACCATCAGTTCTAATTTTGGAAAAATCGCGTCCTGCAAATACAATCTTGAACAGTTGCTATCGGCCGGGCTTGAAGGTGCTGTTTTTCAACGCGAAGAAAACCAACTATCAGACGAACAAAAGCAAGTACTGGATCAGTTGGCTGATGCTGGTTATCAGGCTTATTTGAGCCTTAAGCATCATCCCAAGTTTGTACCCTACCTGGAAAAAGTAACCCCCCTTTCGTCCTTTGGTGATACCAATATCGGTTCGCGTCCGGTGAAGCGCAGTGCAACCGAAGCCTTGAAGTTTGAAGACCTGCGCGCTATTCCATTTGTGGGTTCCTGGGCCATGATGAAGCAGAACATTCCGGGATTTTATGGAGTTGGTTCAGCCTTAAAAAGCGTTGGTGAAAAGATTGGACTACAAAAACTCAAATCCTTTTATCAGGATTCTCTTTTCTTTCGCACATTGCTGGGCAATAGTATGATGTCCCTCACGAAAACAAATTATCAGGCAACAACTTATTTGGGAAGTGATCCGGAATTTGGTGAGTTCTGGAAAAAGATGTTTGCTGAGTTTGAATTATCACGACAACAAACGCTGGATGTATCAGGCTTGAGTGGGTTGATGGAAAATAACCCGGGTATCCGCGATTCAGTTCGCTTACGCGAGCGCATTGTGCTGCCACTGATTGCGATTCAGCAATTTGCATTAATGAATTTGCGAAATCAGAATGAGAGCAATAAGATGTATGAGTTGCGCTATCGCAGGCTAATCATTCGGTGTATGTTTGGCATTATCAATGCTGCCCGAAATTCTGCATAGATGGGTATTACTTTTATCAACTAAAAAAATTACGCTTTATGAACTATCTGACTACCGTTTTCAAACGATGTTTTAAAATCACTTTATTAATAGTTACACTCAATACAGCCTATGCACAGAACACGGCTGTACTCAACGCAGATCAGGGTAAGACAATTATTAATAGGCATATCTATGGTCATTTTTCAGAACATCTCGGCAGATGTATTTATGGCGGATTTTATGTGGGCGAGTCGAACACTAAAATTCCAAATACCCAGGGTGTACGCATGGATGTGGTTGACGCTTTGAAAAAACTTAAAGTGCCCAACCTGCGCTGGCCAGGAGGATGTTTTGCCGACACCTATCATTGGAAGGATGGTGTGGGACCAAAAGTGAAGCGGCCCACTATGGTAAATACCTGGTGGGGCGGTGTAACGGAAGATAATAGTTTTGGAACCCATGATTTTCTGAATATGTGCGAACTGATTGGGGCCGAACCTTACCTCGCAGGCAATGTAGGCAGCGGAACAGTTCAGGAATTATCAGAGTGGGTACAGTATGTTAATTTTGATGGAATAAGCCCCATGTCGAACTGGAGAAAGGAAAACGGTCGCGAAAAGCCATGGAATGTTAAATACTGGGGCGTAGGGAATGAAGCCTGGGGATGTGGGGGAAACATGACGGCTGAATACTATGCCAATATCTATCGTCAGTATGCAACATTTATGACTAACTGGACTAACAGCAGCAAACTATTCAGAATTGCCTCAGGCGCTAACTCATCAGACTATCACTGGACCGAAGTTTTGATGCGGGATATTCCGCATACTATGTTAGAGGGAGTGGCTCTCCATCATTATTCAGTAATTGACTGGAATAAAAAAGGATCGGCAACAGACTTTAGCGAACAACAATATTTTCAAATCATGCAGCGGGCCTTGTTTATGGATGAGCTTATCACAAAGCATTCAACGATTATGGATAAATATGATCCTGCTAAAAAAGTTGCGCTTGTTGTGGATGAGTGGGGTGGGTGGTACGATGTGGAGCCTGGCACGAATCCGGGATTTCTTTACCAGCAGAACACACTGCGTGATGCATTGCTGGCAGGAGCTACATTGAATATATTTCATAATCACAGTGACCGCGTACGTATGGCCAACTTAGCGCAAACAGTAAACGTGTTGCAGGCTGTACTGCTTACGAAAGAAGAGAAAATGATTGTTACCCCTACCTATCACGTAATGGAGATGTACAATGTGCATCAGGATGCAACTCATTTACCGCTTGACTTGTCATCAACTAATTATACTTATGGAACTGAAAAACTGCCGGCTATCTCTATCTCTGCATCCAAAGACAAAGCTGGGCTCACCCATATTTCATTGGTAAATATTGATTCAAAGAACAATCAGGAAATCACCATTGATCTTCGTGGAGGAAAGTATAGTTCAGTTACCGGGCGAATCTTAAATAGCCCTAAGCTTCAGGACCATAATACATTTGAACAACCAGATTTGGTAAAGCCTGTGCCTTTTAAACAGGCCACCCTATCTGGAAATATCCTGAAGGTTACTCTTCCAGCACACTCGATTGTGGTGTTGGAGATGAAATAAACAAAAGGGTCTCCAACATCGATTTGTTGGAGACCCTTTATCTACTTCCTGATCATAATCAATTGGACAGTTCAAATGTAATAGGCACACTGAAGTAGGAGTCCACTGCTTTACCATGTTGTGTTCCAGCAACCCACGCTGGCATTGCAGTTACAACGCGCATGGCTTCATCCTTAAGAGATTGGTTTATTTCATCTCCTACCACTTCTGTGGCAGTCACTTGACGCACCAACCCCTTTTCATCGACAATAAAATCAACAAAAACAGTTCCTTCGATTCCGGCTTTTTGTGCCTCTTCGGGATAGGTAAGATTATCGCGCAGGTAATCTATCATTGCCTTATCGCCTCCAACGAAAGTAGGATCGATTTCAGCTTTGTTATAAACTATTTTTCCTGAGGCATCTTTAAACGTTGGTGTTGTTTTAGCCTTTTCAATGGCGGCCAGTCTCCGTTGTTCTTGTTTTTCAATTCTGGCAGTTTCAATTCTTGCGCGTTTGGTTGCGCGATCTTCCTGAGCTTTGACTTCATCAGTCGTTGCTTCTATACCATTTGCATCGGATTGTTCCTCTGTTTTTCTTGCACAGCTTTGCAACAAAGCAAAGGAGAGCACGAGCATCAAAAGAAGTGAATTCTTTTTCATAATTATTGATTTAGTTTTTTTACAGTACCCTACAACCATGTCATAATCATGCCATGCATAGATAGCCTGAATTGGCAATTAATGGCCAATACCTAATAAAACAATTGGGCAAGTTATTCCCCAGAACTGGGGTTATAAGATCAAGTGTCGCTAATGGTTATAGTTTATACTCGTGCTTCTAACTTCTTTTCTTCACCCACTCCCTGGCATTTACAAAAGCTTCGATCCACGGGCCAATTTCATCGCCCTGGCGCTGCCGCGGATAGTACCCCCAGTTCCACGGGAACAAGGTGCGTTCAATATGCGGCATAATCGCCAGATGTCTTCCATCTGTTGAGCAAAGTGCAGCTACTGAAAAATCAGAATCATTCGGGTTGCCCGGATACTCTGTATGCGTGTAGGTGGCTGCGATCTGACAATCTTTATGCTTCTTTAAGTCAAACTTACCTTCACCATGGGCAACCCACACCCCAAGTTGAGCTCCTTCATAACTTGTCAACATGACAGAATTATTTTTAGGCACAGAGATGTTAACAAAAATAGATTCAAACTTGCCAGAGCCATTGTGGAGCATCTTTGGGTGCGAGCTCATTTCCTGATCGCGATAGACAAGACCTAGTTCCATCATTAACTGACAACCATTACACACACCCAGACTCAATGTGTCTTCGCGCTTGTAGAAATTGTCGAGCGCAGCTTTTGCTTTCGGATTATATAAAAATGCACCAGCCCAACCTTTAGCGGATCCAAGAACATCGGAGTTTGAAAACCCACCTACAAACACGATCAGGTTTACTTCAGTCAGATCCTCACGACCAGTCATCAGGTCGGTCATGTGAACATCTTTCACATCGAAGCCGGCAAGGTATAGTGAGTAGGCCATCTCACGATCGCCATTTACACCCTTCTCGCGAATGATGGCTGCTTTTATTCCGCTTGATTTCCTTCGTTTCGGATCAATGCCATACGTTGAAAACTTGCCATCGAATTTTGCCGGGAACTTATACTCCAGCACTTGCTTGAATAGATTTTCTTTGCGCTGGGTCGCATGACCTTTTGGCCGCTGAATTTTATCGAGGAGGTATGAGGTATGGAACCATTTAGCTCTCAGGTCATCAATGGACAGTTCATAATTGACAATGGATAGTTTTC
>DAOOCD010000138.1:0-9472 GCA_035408225.1 Cyclobacteriaceae bacterium
TTCACTGTAGAAGGGGCCTTCCTGGTTTCGAATCTGAGTAAGTTCAGTCATGGCGGCTGGTTCACTTTCGCCATTGCAATCATTTTTTTCTTAATGATGTTTATTCTCCTTAAGGCCAGAACGCTTCGGGACAGGCATACTGAATTTGTGAATCTTAAACATTACGAGCAACTCATTCAAGACTTGCAAGCTGACACTTCGGTGCCCAAGGAAGCTACCAACCTGGTTTACATGGCGGTTGCAAATAGTAAACGCTACATCGATTCAAACATTATTTATTCAATTTTCAAAAAACGACCAAAGCGTGCGGATGTGTATTGGTTTGTCCATGTAGATACCGTTGATAGTCCTTATACTTCAAAATACTCAGTGGATACCATCATCCCACGAAAGTGCTTCTTTATTCGCATTAAGCTTGGTTTTAAATCAGATCATCGTGTAAACCTTTTACTCAATAAGATTCTGCACGACATGGCCGATGCTGCCGAAATAGACTTGATTAGTCATTACGATTCGTTGCAAAAGCACAGCATGCCTTCCGACTTTAAATTTGTCATTTTGCATTCGCTTGCTTCGGTGGATAGTGAGATCTCTAATTTTGATAACCTGATCATTCAAGGCTATCGCTTTATTAAAAAGCATAGTTTATCAACCGAAGAAATGTATGGTCTTGAATTGGCCAACGTAGAAGTAGAACGTGTTCCTATTATGGTGGGGCCACCTGCCAAGGTGCGCATTAAGCGCGAAAAAGAAGAAAGCGAGCGTGAAAAAGAGCTTCGTTATCACGGAGACAACAACTGATCGATTGCGGACGGACCCGTTCATAAACGGCCGAGTTTAAATCTGTAATACCTTTCAATTTGCGAGAATATAGCGTTTTTTGATTGGCACTGAATTGGGATATGGGTTGGCAAAACAATCACCCATGCTACAGAATTACTTAAAAATTGCGTTGCGCAATTTGTTCAGAAACAAAGTCTACTCCTTTATAAACATCTTTGGCCTGGCACTTGGTGTGGCTTGCTGCCTTTTGCTCACACTCTACATTCAGGATGAATTGAGTTACGATAAGCATCACAAGCATCTTGAAAATATTTATCGTATCACCACTCAATTTGAATCTGACAAGGGCATTGACAAGCTAGGGACTTCATCCCCGCCTATTGCGCTTACGCTCATGGAGGAATTGAGTGAAGTGGAATCGGCTACCCGCGCGTTGAACCCGCCCGGTGTATCACAAAACTTAATCAAATACGAAGACAAAATTTTCTATGAGACCAACGGATTTCTGGCCGATTCTACCTTGTTTGATGTTCTTACCTACGACTTAAAGGAAGGAAATCCAGCAAAAGCATTAACAGATGCAAACACGGTGGTGATTTCTGAAACGCTTGCCACCAAATTATTTGGCAATGAATCTGCCTTGGATAAAAGCATCCTCATCAGCCAGGGTGGCCCCGAAGCAAACTTCAAGATTACAGGCGTCTTTAAGGAGAATAATAAGAGTCATATCGAGGCTAATTTCTTTGTGTCGATGCTGAGTTCGGGTTGGGGCGAATATATGCGGTCGGATGCTGCTGCCAAGGAATGGGCGGGACAGAATTTTGTACCTTCTTATGTAAGACTAATTGACGGTCATGATAAGAAAGAAGTTGAACGTAAAATGAATGATATCCTGATCAAGTATGGCTCAGAAGGAATGAAAGCGTTGGGAATGAAAAAGACGTTGGCTTTAGAGCCAGTAAAAGACATCTATCTGAAGTCCGACTTCGGTCGTAGCCCACGCATTAAATACATTTATATAATCGCTTCCATTGCCTTTTTCATTCTGTTGATTGCGTGTATCAATTTCATGAACCTGTCAACTGCAAAGGCTACCAAACGGGCTGCGGAGATAGGCATCCGGAAAGTAATGGGCGCATTCCGCAGTTCATTGATCCGGCAGATTTTAGGCGAGGCCATGGTTATCGTGATGATTGCTATTCTTTTGAGCATTATCATGCTTCAATTAAGTCTGCCGCTTTTTAATCAGGTCACAGGAAAATCAATCTCCTTTGGCTCTGATAACATTCTCTATTTCATTGTTGCCCTCGCAGCCATCACCATCATTACCGGATTGGTCGCAGGCAGTTATCCCGCTTTCTATTTATCATCTTTTCAACCAGCCCAGGTGTTAAAAGGGAAATTTAACTTAGGCAGTGCATCGGGTTGGCTACGTCAAGGACTTGTCGTTTTTCAATTCATGATAGCAATAACGCTCGTATGCGGGATGATCGTTATCTCGCAGCAACTAAAATTTATGCAGAACAAAGACCTGGGCTTTAATGCCACTGCAAAAGTTGTTTTGCCGCTTCGAACCAAGACTGCCCAGGAACAATACGCAGCTTTGAAAAAACAATTAGAAAACAACAGCTCTATAGGTAAGGCGGCAGGAGCGGAATATATACCAGGATCTCCAATCTACAGCGATATGTCGTATTACAGTGAAGGTGGTAATATGGACAAAGCTGTCCTTCACAGAAGAAATACAGTCGATGCTGACTACATGAATCTGCTTGACATCAAACTTATTGCTGGGCGTCAATTTTCAGACAATCCACAAGCAGAAAGTAAAACCAACATTATTGTAAACAGAGCTTCTGCAAAGAAACTTGGTTTTGAACCCGACCAGATTGTAGGGCAACCCTTATATTTTGATTGGCAAGGCACCAAATATAGCTTTCAAGTAATTGGTGTAATGGAAGACTATCACCAGACCTCATTGAAAGAGGCAATTAATCCAACGATTTTTGAAATTGCGACCGAGAAGCAGGAATTTCCATATCTGATTGCAAGCATCAATACAACTGACTTCCATGAAACTACAACGCTACTTGAAAATACCTGGAAAGCGCTCGTAAACGACACTCCATTCGAATATTATTTTCTGGATGAAAATATTCAAAAACAATACAGCGAAGACCGTAAGGTATCGCAGATAATTACAGCCTTCTCACTTATTGCAATGATCATTTGCAGCCTCGGACTCTACGGCCTATCCACCTATATGGCCGAACGCAGATTTAAAGAAATTGGTGTGCGCAAAGTTATGGGGGCCAGCATTGGCGAGATCGTTACCATGATGTCAAAAGAATTTGTTCGTTTGGTCCTGATTGCATTAATCATCTCAGTACCACTTGCCTGGTATGCCATGAACCAATGGCTAAGCGGGTTCGCCTATCATATCCCCTTAAGTTTTAGCATTTTCATTTATGCCGGAGCTGCCGCATTACTGATAGCCCTGATTACGGTAAGTTTTGAATCAATAAAAGCCGCGTCTGCTAATCCTATTAACTCTTTAAGAACAGAATAATTAACGCCTACAAATAGACTAACCTATGTTTAAGAATTATTTAAAAATAGCCATCCGAAGTTTACTCAAAAATTCGGTGTACTCGTTCATTAACATTTCAGGTCTGTCTATTGGCATTGCAAGCGCTGTCTTAATTTTATTGTGGGTTGCTGACGAGTATTCGTACGATCGGTTTCAAAAGAACTACGACTCCATATATAAGCTATACCAAAGCCAGCAATGGGCACAAGGTATTGGAACGGGAAACTCCATGCCCTATCCCATGAAGGAAACGATTAAAGACAAGTCGAGTCAGATAAAGCATGTTGTTATGACAAACTGGGGCGAAGGCAATATGCTTCAGGTGGGAGAAAAACGATTGAACAAACTTGGATTGAGTGCCAGCGAAGACTTCTTTAAAGTTTTTACCTTCAATATGGTAAAGGGTGACCCCAATACGGCTTTATCTGATCCTTCTTCTATAGTAATTACTGAATCCACAGCAAAAACGTTTTTTGATAATGCCGATCCCATCAATCAATTGATAAAAGTCGACAACGGGCAGGAACTAAAAGTTACAGGTGTAGTAAAGGACGTGCCTCGTCAATCCTTCTTCAGGTTTGATTATGTAATGCCATTTGCCTACTACGAAGCCACCCAAAGTTGGGTTCGTTACTCTAAAGACAATTGGAACAATAACTCATTTCAAATGTATGTACAACTTCAGCCCGGTGCGAGCGAAGCTGAGGTAAATAAGAGCATTGAGAACATTATTAAAGATAATAATCCCAAAGCACCTACTGCAAAACTCTTTCTTCACCCCATGAGTAAATGGAGGCTCTACTCCAATTTCGAAAACGGAATAAATTCGGGGGGTATGATTGAATATGTGCGGCTGTTTACAGCCATCGCTATTTTCGTACTGGTGATTGCCTGCATCAATTTTATGAATCTTGCTACCGCCCGAAGTGAAAGCCGGGCACGCGAAGTAGGCATTCGCAAAAGTGTAGGGTCAAGAAGAAAGGAATTGATCTTTCAATTTCTTGGCGAATCGGTCATGGTAACATTCATTTCATCGGTACTTGCCCTTGTATTAGTTGAACTCGTATTGCCTTCCTATAATTTATTAGTGAATAAAAATATTTTCATTGATTATTCAAATCCCTGGCTTTGGTCGATAGCTCTTGGTTGGGTTCTTGTGATTGGAATTTTCTCTGGCAGTTATCCGGCCTTTTATCTTTCTTCCTTTCAACCCGTGAAAGTATTGAAGGGAAAAGTAAATGTTGGAAAAGGCGCAACCACTCCACGCAAAGTATTGGTAACACTACAGTTTGGTTTCTCCATATTTCTCATCATTGGCACCATAGTAATTTATCAGCAAATCATGCATGTAAAAAACCGCGATATGGGATATGATCGCGAAAACCTGATGCAAATCTGGACCAATGGAGAATTGGAGACCAATTTCCAGACTATACGCGAAGAGTTGGTACGCACAGGCGTTGTTAAATCCGTATGTAAGAGTAATAGTCCTATTACATCTATCTTTTCAAATAACGAAGTGAAATGGGAAGGAATGCCCGATCAACGTGTAGGCTTCTCAACTATTGCTACGGAGTACGACTACACCGAAACCATGGGTATAAAAATGATTGAGGGTCGGGATTTTTCCAGAGATTTTAAAAGCGACTCGATGGCCGTTATCGTAAACCAGGCCGCAGTTGACCTCATGGGAATGGAAGAACCCCTTGGTCAGAAAATCATATATAATGATCAGGAGCTTGAAATAATTGGTGTGATGCCCAATGTTGTGATGGATTCACCCTACCAACCCGTGGAAGCCATGACACTAATTTTTGATCCGGACTGGAGTAGCACGATAACTCTGCGATTGAACAAAACGGAAAATCTTGCAAAATCGATTACCAAGGTTGAAACCGTATTTAAAAAGCTGAATCCCACCTACCCTTTCGAATTTCGATTTGCGGATGCTGACTTTGAAAGAAAATTTGCAACCATTAATTTAATCAGCAGGCTTGCAACCATCTTTGCATCATTGGCAATTATTATAACTTGTCTCGGACTTTTTGGTCTTGCTGCATTTACTGCTGAGCAGCGTACCAAAGAAGTTGGCATCCGCAAAGTAATGGGTGCTTCCGTTTCAAGTCTAGTACTTCTTATTTCAAAAGATTTTTCGAGACTAGTAATTTTTGGCTTTCTGGTTTCAGGGCCAATAGCCTGGTGGTTTTTGAATAATTTCCTTGAACGCTACACCTATCGCATCTCTATCATGTGGTGGATCTTGCCGTTGGCGGGAGCCACAGCACTTGTGTTGGCATTGATTATTGTAAGTACTCAGGCCTTGAAGGCAGCGACAGCCAATCCATCACAAAGTTTGCGTAGTGAATGAACCCATTGTTGAGATTCTTATTCGAGTGGACGTAAAATCTAGAAAGCCTGTTGGCCCTATGAATAAAGTACTAACGCAAATTTGAAAACATGGTCCGTAACAATCTTAAAACTGTCTTCCGGCATTTGAGTCGGCAAAAGCTCAACACCGCATTGCACATTATCGGGCTTGCCATTGGTATGACGGTATGCTTGCTGATTGCGTTGTTCATTCGCTACGAACTTAGTTTCGATGCCTACCACGAAAAAGCTGACCGAACCTATCGTGTTATTTCCAGATGGACTGAGACCAATGGCCAAACTAATACGCACTACTCAACGCCATTCCCGCTGGCTAATGCCATTAGAAACGAAATGTCTGGTATTGAGCAAGTAAGTTTTGCGCATCCGGTGTACACTAAAATAGTAGAAGTCAATCCACAAAAAAGATTTATTGATGAGCGAATTATGGCGGTGGAGCCAGAATTCAAGGAGATTTTTGAGATTGAAACAGTAAAGGGCGATTTGAATAAAACTCTTCGCACACCCTACCAGGCTGCGCTTACTGAAACAACAGCTAAAAAACTTTTTGGAGAAGAAGAGCCCCTTGGCAAAACATTTATCTTCGACAGTAACGGAAAATTTGAATTTACAGTAAGTGCACTCATTAAAGATTTTCCTGCCAATACACACTTACCAGCCTCCATGCTGGTGTCGCATGCCTACACCGAAAATTTCCTAAAAGCTAACCTGGATGGCTGGACGTATGTATCAGGTACCGAAACACTAATCGTTGTTTCAGAAGATACAGATCTATCGGTTTTAACCACTCAATTAAAAGCCATTGCCGATAAGCATCTTAATTCAAACAAAGACATGCCCTTTCGTAGCGACTTTGAATTGCAGCCCTTGAAGGAAGTTCACTTTAACAACTCGGTGGCTGGCGGTGGTGAATGGGTGCAGGCTATCTCAATCAGTTGGCTTTGGTTTTTTGCGGTTATTGGTATCGCAGTATTGATTTTGGCATGCATCAATTTTATAAACTTATCTACCGCCCAGGCTCTTACCCGTGCGAAGGAAGTTGGCGTGCGTAAATCGGTTGGCGCAGGCAGATTCAACCTTATTGTGCAATTTTTGTCAGAGGCCTGGATATTAACCCTCGTCTCAGGAATCCTTGCTGTGGCAATAGCCGAGCTAGTGCTCCCTTCCATAAATACACTTTTAGATAAACGTATACCCTCTGATCTTTTTAATTCAATGCTATTACCTTCTTCACTTTTAATAGCACTTCTGATCGGACTACTGGCAGGAATGTATCCAGCCTGGGTCATATCCAAGTATAATCCTTCGATTACATTAAAAGCCGGCTCAACCACAAGTGGCGATCATGGCTCTGCCTGGTTGCGTAAAGGGTTGGTCGTGACACAATTTACGGTCTCCATTGGCTTGTTGATGGTGGTGCTTTTGATTGCAGAGCAAGTTGAATTTTTACGTAACAAGAATCTTGGCTTTACTAAAGACAACATTATTAATGTAGAAATACAACCCCGCTTAAACAAGCACCATCTTTTCAAAAATGAAATGGAAAAAATTGTTCAAGTAAAGGACGTCTCATTTGCTACCAACACCCCCAGCAGTCCGCAACACTGGGGCACCAGAATGAATCGTGTGGGACGTGAAGATCAAACCCGGAAAGAAGTTACCCTTATCTTTGGTGACGATCGGTTTTGCAAATTGTACGGTCTGCAGCTTTTAGCTGGAAGATTTCTGGAAGCATCAGATACAAACTATATAGCTCATTCCGTTGCAGAAAAAGACCAGATCATGAAGGCTGTAGTTAATGAACAACTTGTGCGCGAGCTGGAATTCAATTCGAATGATGAAGCTATTGGTGAACGGGTTTGGATCGGGTGGAATAGTGGTAATGTAGAAATAGTTGGGGTAGTGCGCGACTTTAATACCAGTTCGTTGCATCAGGCCATTAAGCCTACCATAATTTCGCCAAGCCCCCGAGACTACCAACAGGCAGGGATAAAAATTGAAGCGAACAGCAATTTACCAGAAACCCTCGCTGCTATTGAAGCTGCCTGGAAATCAATATACCCAGAGGGAGTTTTTTCATATAAATTTTTAGACCAACAGATTGACGCTTTTTATAAGGCCGAAGAAAGACTTTTTAGTCTATTTAAAATCTTTTCAGGTCTTGGTATGTTTATCTCATGTCTTGGACTTTGGGGCTTGGCCACTTTCGCGGCACAATCACGAACCAAAGAAATCGGGATTCGAAAAGTGTTGGGTGCATCTGTTAATAAAATTGCTATACTGCTTTCGAAAGACTTCCTGCTACTTGTACTGGCCGCTATGATAATTGCTACACCCATAGCGTGGTATGGCATGAATCAATGGCTTCAGAACTATGCTTTTCGCATTGAAGTGAGTTGGTGGGTTTTTGGAATAGCGGGAACCACTGCACTGATCATTGCGCTGTTAACAGTGAGTACCCAGGCCATCAAAGCGGCACGAAGTAATCCTGTAAATAGTTTGCGAAGCGAATAATAGCTATCGGTTGAAACTAATTGAGAACCCGACTCATTGTTGAATAAAATACTCGCCATGATAAAAAGCTTTTTTACTATCGGCTTTAGAAACCTTATAAAACAAAAAGGTTATTCCGTCATCAAAATTGCAGGATTGGCATTCGGCCTGGCAGCCAGTTTAATTATCTTCTTGTTCATACAGGAGGACCTTTCCTACGACACCATGCATCACAATTATGATCGCATCGGCAGGCTTCTTACCATCGACAATGGTGAAGGAGTGAGCAGCAAACTAGTTGGTGTAACCCCACCCCCACTAGGGCCTGCTACTGAAGCAGAACTCCCGGAGGTGATAAAAAGTGCACGCCTTTCCGGGGGAAGCCGACAAGACATTAGTTATGAGGACAAATCCCTTAAGTGCAATGCTTACTTTAGGTCAGAATCATCACTGTTCGAAATTTTCGATTTCACCATTGTTTCAGGCCAAACCAAAGGCATGCTCGATGAACCAAACTCCATCGTCATCACCGAGTCGCTGGCAAAGCGGATCTTTGGTGATGAAAATCCTATTGGAAAAACAGTAAGGCTTAATCAAAATACCGATTTACATGTAACGGCTGTAGCTGCCGACTTGCCAAGCAATTCACACATTCAATTTGATATGCTTCGATCAATGACCCCAGCTCAAACTGATGACGGGTATCAGCAGTATCTGGAGAACTGGCAAGGCATTAGTATGTTTACTTACCTGCTCTTCGATCGTCCTCTGAACGTAGACGATATCAATTCAAAACTTCAGGCAATCAACAAAAAGAACAATGCGGTTGAATTCTTCCTACCTGTGATTCAGCCACTGAAAGACGTACATCTTTATTCAAAAGAAATCTTATTCGAATCAAATGCGAACAAGGCGGATATACTAAATGTATATGTGCTATCCACGATTGCCATTTTAATCTTGATATTGGCGGCTGTTAATTTTATGAACCTGGTTACCGCCAATTCAACCGGCCGTGCTAAAGAGGTTGGTATGCGCAAAGTGATTGGTGCTGTACGACATCAATTGATTTTACAACACCTCGTTGAATCAATATTGGTCACTCTTATTGCAGCGATACTTGCCATGGCCGTAGTATTTGCGCTGATGCCAATTCTTAACAGTAGCTATAACCGGTTTGCAGATTTCTTGGGGTTATTATCAATTCAAAATCTCTTT
>DAOOCD010000139.1:0-9328 GCA_035408225.1 Cyclobacteriaceae bacterium
CCAATCGCAAAGCCAGAACCCGACATGCCAATGAAATGCTCAGCAGAAATATTAGAGGCTATGAGGGATGCCCCGATGGCCCACCAGGTCAGGGAACCTTCAGCAAGAAAGAATTCGCGTGCACTGATGGAGACTGATCGTTTCTTATGGTAGACATAATATCCATAAGCAAAGATCAAGATGAAGTATCCAAAGAAAACAATATAGTCGGCTGTGTGAAGGGTATTCATTTCTGCCGACTATGTGAGAAATTAAAACTTTAACGTGGGTGGAAGGTATTTTGCCACCAGGTCTTCATAATAAGGTTTAAGCTCTGTCCAGTTGGGTGGGGTTGGGTTTTTTGAATACAGATCGTAGGGATTAAACAGCTTAACCCATTTGAACATTTCACGATCATGATCATCCATCAAATGATCATAGGCGTTTTCGCGATGTTGTGAATAAAAGGAATGGTAGCGAAGCATGTATAAACCCTGCTCTGGCAATCGATCCTTCACCATATTATAAACATACTCATCATGTCCCCACGACATGTGGACGTTTCGCAATCCACAATTGGGAGAATACACACCATATTTGGTATTATACTTTGGATTAGTGAAATCCGGATTGTTCTCAAAAAATTCCGGATACACGATTTTATCCGCATAGGCGCAGCCTACAGGGAAAGTATCACCTACAACAGCCCATTGCGGTTCTCCGAAAAGGCAAAGTACTTTACCCATATCGTGTAGAAGGCCGACCATTACCATCCAGTCGGGGTGACCATCTCTGCGAATGGCCTCTGAGGTTTGAAGTAAATGTTGAAATTGATCAAGGTCCGTATCCGGATCGGAGTCATCCACCAATTGATTCAGAAAATCAAAGGCACTCCATACGGGCATTTCTTTTTTGTTGAACGCAAGGAATTCTGCCTCCTTCTGCATAACAAAGTCATAGGTTTGGTAGGTATGATTCAGTCGATAGAATTCGCGCACGGTGTCGCGCTGTGGCTCATTATAATTACGGTATTCTTCGGTTGATTTTGAAGTTGCGATAGTATCCGGATCGGGATATCTACGGAGAAGATCATCTTCCCACTCATCCAAACTCTTAAGGGGAACGGCTTCAAACTGGTTTTTCATAGTCTGTTTCTAATTTCAAATATCAATTTAAGGCTTTTTTCCAGATTTCATCAACGAAAAAATGTGATCGGAACCTAGAAAAGGATGAAAGATGGAAGTCTACCTGGGCTCACTACAACTTTTATGCGGTTCAGTACATCGTATCTCCAACTGAAGTTCGTACCCTTTCGAAATCAGTACCTTTTACCCACTTTTAAAAGACAATTCACTCAGATGTTACACAATTACCTGAAAATAGCCTTTCGCTCCTTGTGGAGGAATAAGATCCACTCGATTATTAATGTGTTGGGGTTAAGCCTGGGTATTGTTTGCTGTATACTCATTGCCCTATTCGTAAAAGATGAGTGGACGTTTGATACCTTCCACAGCAAGGCCGATCGCATCTATCGTGTATATGTGCGCGAAGATTATGGTGAAAATCAGCAGTTCTTCAATACAGTAACCCCATTACCAATGGGACCAGCGCTTGTCGATAACCTGCCCGAGGTAGAAAATTATCTGCGCCTCGTAAAAATGGGTACACAGGTAAAGGTGGGTGACAATCAATTCAGTGAAACGCTCACCATGGCTGAAAGGAATCTTTTTTCCATGTTTGATTTTGAATTGCTCGTAGGTGATCGCGAACGCGTTTTGAGTAGCAAGAATAATGTGGTGATCAGTGATTGGCTGGCAAAGAAATATTTTGGAGATGCCGATCCGATCAATAAAGTAATTTCAATTCAGATCGGGGAAAACTTTGAGGACTTTACGGTGACGGGTGTTTCTAAAATTCCCACTAATTCAAGTATTCAGTTTTATCTTTTGGTGCCTGATCATAACCTGAACAAGATTTACAATGAACAGGTATTAACCTCAGGCTGGTTCAATGTTAATCCCGAAACCTATGTGATGCTTCGTGAAGGAGTAAAAGCAACCGAAGTTGAAAGCAAGTTTCCCGCATTGTTCAGAACATTAGTAGGCGAGGAAGATTATAAGGCAAGCAAGTATGGTCCTGGTTTGCAGCCACTAACTTCCATTCATCTGGATAACAGTTATCCGGTGGGCATTGCGCCTGTTAGCGATCCAAAGTACAGCTATATTCTGGCAGCTATTGCATTGCTGATTCTTTTTGTTGCCTGCATAAACTTTGTTACGCTTTCCATTGGTCGATCGATGAAGCGTGCCCGCGAAGTTGGAATTCGTAAGGTGGTAGGTGCCGAACGAAAACAATTGATCTTTCAATTTATTGGTGAGGCTTTACTAGTTACATTGATTGCTTTGTCAATTGGAGTTCTGCTTGCTGTACTTGGCCTCCCGGTATTTAACAATCTTGCCGGAAAGCAGTTGGTGTTCTTGTGGAATGGGTTCTTTGTACTATTAGTTATTTCGTTGATTTCAATTATCGGAATTATGGCGGGCAGCTATCCGGCATTTGTACTATCAGCTTTTAAACCAATATTAATTTTAAAGGGCTCCCTTCAGACAGGAGATACCAGGCAAACTATGCGCAAGGTATTGGTAGGAGTGCAACTGGTACTTTCCATCATTCTTGTTTCAAGTACCTTGATCATGCAACAACAATTAAGCTATCTACAGAATAAAAACCTGGGATTTAATAAAGAACAATTGGCCGTGATTCAACTCAATGTGCCACGGACAGGTCGCCTTACAGAACGTATTAAGAAAGGCTTTGAGCAAGCCGAACAGTTTAAAATTGAATTGAGCAAAATATCAGGTATTGCTACCCTATGTGCTACTTCGCACGACTTTGGCAATGGAGCCTGGACAGGAGTTGGATATACGGATGATCAGGGTGTTTATCGCAATTTCAATCTGAATATTGTAGATGACGACTATATCCCTGTTTTGAAGATGGAAATGAAGTGGGGTCGCAATTTCTCGGACGAAAATCCTTCGGATGCGAGGAGATCGGTATTGGTGAATGAAGCTTTTGCCAAAGAATACGGTTGGACTGATCCTGCAGGTAAGCGAATACCCGGAAAGAACTTTGCAGATCATGAGGTGATCGGAATTGTAAAGGACTTTAATTATGCATCGCTTTATACAGCTGTACAGCCTCTGGTGATTGTTCAGGATCCATCCATCATTTTGAGCGGTGTGGAGAATATCAATATTGATAATTCGCCCGTACCAAAACTCCTTGTTCGGTTGCGTGCTGATAATATGGCGACCACCATTGAAGAAATAAAAACTACATGGGATCGATTAACGGGAGGGGAGGAGTTTGCTTTCAATTTTGTTGATCAGACGTTAAATGCAGTTTATGCCAGCGATCAGAACCTTGGTAAAATAGTAAGTATTGCCACCTTGTTGGCGATGGCGATTGGAAGTTTAGGACTTTATGCACTTGCTTCCCTGGCCATGCAAAATCGCACGAAGGAAATCTCAATTCGCAAAGTGATGGGGGCAACTGAGCAGTCTCTGCTTGTATTATTATCCAAAGACTATGTGCTGCTGATTGGTATTTCGCTGTTGTTGTCAGTACCTATTACATGGTATATGATGAGCAGCTGGTTGCAGTCCTTCCAGTATCGCATCGATGTAAGTTGGCAAGTATTTGCTTTGGCAGGAGGCTTGTCGTTGATCGTTGCGTTAGTCACCATTAGTTATCAGGCGATAAAAACAGCCTGGACTCGGCCGGCAGAGACCTTGAAATACGAATAGACAAACAAATTTTTTAATTTCTTTAGCAAAAGTGTAACAAATCCTGGTCTTTACGAGTATATTAGTTTTACAAAACATATAGAAATAGAAGTGACTCGTCCTATCGATTGATGTTTAGATCAAGTGCATCAACCGGCTGGTTTACTATCCGCAAGTTGTCCTATGATAAAAAAAGAATACCTCGGTGAATTTGAAGAACTGGTACTTACCATGGTGGGCATTTTGCAGGAAGATGCCTATGGAAACGCGATTGTCAATGAGATCAAAGAAAGGCTTGGTCGCGAGTCGAACCTGAGTGCAGTGCATGTTACCCTTTACAGGCTCGAAGACAAGGGATATGTGAAGTCCAGCATGGGTGGAGCTACCAATGCTCGTGGAGGTAGGAGGAAACGGATTTTTACAATTACGAATGCTGGGCTTGCGATGCTGCGGTCTATGAAAGAAGCTCGGGTGGATTTATGGAAGTTAATTCCACAACTGAAATGATATTGGTTTAGAATCAAGCAATGAAAACGGAAAAAACTGAATCTCCTCCAGCCTGGACACTTCGATTTCTGCAAGGATTTTGCCCAACCAAATTATACGAAGGCATTGAAGGTGACTTACTTGAACAGTTTGATGCAGATGTACAAGCAGTAGGGGTGAAGAAAGCCAAACGAATATTTGTCTGGCATGTATTGAAATTTTTGCGACCTGGTATTCTTTTACGAAACCGTTTTACTCTGAATTTAATTAACACGATCATGATTGGAAATTATTTCAAGGTAGCTTCCCGCAACATACAGAAGCGGAAGTTCTATTCGTTTATCAACGCCTTTGGATTAAGCATCGGTCTGGCGTTTTGCATGCTCATCACGCTTTACATTCAGGATGAAAAGGAGTTCGACCAGTTTCAGACAAACAGGAATCACATTTATCGCATTGAAGAAAAAAGCTATGATACCTGGCAGCATGATTCGCCCGATCCTTATCGGGTGTCAGCATGGATCCAGACGGGGTTGATGCCAACCCTGAAAGTGGAGCTTCCCGAAGTGAAATATGCAACACGCTACAATAGCGATTCACGCGGTATTATCCGGTATGACGATAAAGTATTTACCGAGAATATCACGTATGTGGATGCCGACTTCTTCAAAATGTTCTCCTTTCCTCTGATCAAAGGTAATGCTGATAGAATTTTTCTTGACAAATCGGAAGTAGTACTGACGCCCGCTATTGTAAAAAAATATTTCGGTGACGAGGACCCAATTGGTAAAACTATTCGCATTGATAATGAGGGTGAGAAATCATATACCGTATCGGGTGTTATTGAGCCAACTCCAGTCAATTCGAGTTTGCACTATGAAATACTTCTGCCTCAGGAAAATCGACCGTACTATGAGCGCAATCTGTCTAATTGGGGAAATTTTAACACGCCAACGTTTGTGCAACTAGTGCCTGATGCGAATCTGATCACATTTAAAGCCAACCTTGATAAAGTCATTGAAAAATACATGGGTGATAAACTGGAGAAGTGGCGCAAAGAATCGGTAGTACCCATTCCAAAGGATGTGAAAATGCTTGAGTATGTATTTACTGTATTACCTGAATGGCACTTAAAGAAAGAAATCAGTTGGGAGAAAGTGAGTGATCCACAATATTCATTGATACTTGGTGGAGTTGCTTTGCTGATCATGCTGATTGCCTGCATTAATTATATTTCACTTTCTCTCACTACCTCGACCTCACGCAGAATTGAGGTTGGTGTTCGTAAAGTAGTAGGTGCGCAACGAAGCCAGCTCATTTATCAATTCAGTTTTGAGTCACTCATCCTTGCCTTTGTATCTATGATCATTGGCCTTGGGCTGGTTTTCTTATTCTTACCATCTTTCAATGAGTTCACCGATAAGGGTATTCAACTGACGCCACCAAAAATTGTTCAATTGGTCACAGTTGGATTTGCACTTACAGCCATCGTAGGAATACTGGCCGGAAGTTATCCTTCACTTTTCCTATCTCGCTTCAAGCCTGCTCATGTCTTGAAAGGCGGTTTTACCTCGCGGTTACAAGCGGGTTTTACTAAGCCCCTTGTTGTAATGCAGTTTGCACTCTCTGCCTTTCTCATCATCAGTTCGTTGATGATGTACCGGCAAATGAGTTTTATCACCACCAAAAATTTAGGATACAATAAAGAACAGGTACTGGTGATCCCCACGCAAACCGGCTGGAATGCGGAAGCAAACAAAGTCGTTGAGCAATTTCGTACTCGTGCGCTGGCCGATCCTTCTATCCTGTCAGTATCAGGTACGAGCAGTTCTTTTAACCAAGGGTACTCGCGTTATGGATTTAAAATCAAAGACGAGCAAAAGTCTGCTTACGCCTATGCCGCAGATGCATTTTATATTCCTACGCTAGACATTGAAATAGTACAAGGCCGTAATTTTGATCCGGCCATTGCTGCCGATAGTAATGCGGTAATTGTAAATGAGGCGCTTGTGAAGGACATGAAATGGACTGATCCGCTGAATGAATATTATAACTGGCGCGAAGATACCGTTGGTATGGGTGCTAAAGTAATAGGTGTGGTAAAGGACTATCACTTTTTATCGCTGGAACAGAACTTTGAGCCCATGTTTCTTTCCATAGATAATAAAAACGTAGGTCACCTGACTACCATGCTCGTGCGTTTGGGTTCGAATGATCTTTCTGGAGGCCTTGAGAAGGTAAAGGGCATCTGGAAAGAACTCTATCCGGACAAGCCATTTGACTATAGTTTTCTGGATGAAGATGTTGCCCGCCAATACAAGAGTTATCAGCGCTGGATGAGTATTATGGCACTTGCTACTGGCTTTGCAATTCTGATTTCATGTTTGGGCTTGTTCGGTTTGGCCGGAATCAATGCCGTAAACCGTACCAAAGAAATTGGTATTCGCAAAGTAATGGGGGCGGACCTAAAGACAATTTTCATATTGCTCAACAAACAGTTTGTGTGGCTTGCCCTCGTGGCATTTTGTATTGCTTCGCCACTTTCGTGGTGGTTTATTACTAAATGGTATTTAAAGGACTTTACATTTAAGGTGGCACTTACCTGGGAATTATTCGCGATAAGTATGGGTGCCGGATTACTGTTGGCATTGGCTACTGTTAGTTACCACGCTATTAAAGCAGCCTTGATCAATCCGGCTGAGACATTGAAATATGAATAAAGCAACCTGAGTATTTTCTTCGCCAGCCGGCTCAACATGTTGGGCCGGCTTTTTTTTCGAATATGAAATACTGTAATATCGCAGAAGTTTTGAATCTACTTTATGGGGTGAGAATCAATTGAGATGAAAGCTGCTACGGTACATGATATAAAAAAGGAATTAGAAGGACTTGAGCCAGAGAGCACGCAGGCATTATGCCTTCGTCTCGCGAGATTCAAAAAGGATAATAAAGAATTGCTCACCTACTTGTTATTCGAAGCCCATGATGAAGCCGGGTATGTGGAGAGTGTGAAACGGGAAATCACAGAACAGTTTCAGGAAATCCCAAACCTTACGGTCTACTATGTGAAGAAAAGTCTTCGTAGAATTCTGAGGCTGGTAAATAAGCAGATTAAATATTCAGGATTGCCGGTAACAGAATTGATATTGCGAATTCATTTTTGCCAACAAGTAAAGGCGAGTGCGATTCCCATTGATAAAAGTCCGGTTTTGGTAAACTTGTACCAGCAGCAACTCAAGAAAATAGATCAGGCGCTGGCTAAGCTTCCGGAGGATCTGCAGTATGATTATCAATCTGAAATTGAAAACCTCGCGATATAAGTATGGCCGAAACTCAACCAAACAATCCGCTGCATGGAAAAACCCTGGAAATGATTCTGCTGCATTTAGTGGATCGTTATGGGTGGGAGGAACTTGGCGAACGCATTACGATCAATTGTTTTATCTATGATCCGAGCATCAAATCAAGTTTAACCTTTTTACGGAAAACCCCATGGGCCCGCAAAAAAGTAGAAGATCTGTATCTGGATTCGCTTAAGTAAACAATCTTCAAACGTTTATCACCGTCCCAGAATCATGGCAGTCGATAATAAGAACAGCAAAACAAGAATAACATAGGACAAAATAAGAATAGGTAAGAAGTACGTCCGCCAGGAAAATTTGCTAAACCTTTTCTGCACCTGAACAAATCGAATGGTAGCCATCAGTAAAGCAAAGAAACCAGAAACAAAGAGTATTATAGCGATCCTCCGGGGTGTAAGAATATCAAGAATGGGATGGGAGCTCGATTCATGAAGTTTTGACTCCAATAGTTTATAAATGGCAAATCCAAAAATCAAAATGTGGGTTGCAGCTTTGGTCCAGGCAATGAGTGTCCGTTCATAAGCAAGCAATAGTTTTTCAATCATTAGATCCTCCTTTTCGGCCTTTTTCTTCTTCTTTTCTTCTTTGGCCGGTTCTATTGCGGGTGTGTTTAATGTCTCTTCCATTACCTCTATTTTAAAAGCAAAATACGGATTTATTGGATTTCCTTGACGAAGTTGTTAGTTGGTTTTTCCTGATGACATACTGTTGTCACTACGAGTTAGTTTCTTTACCCTCAATCATCTAAACTTGAGTTATGAAGGAACCCTTATTTATTAAGAACACGATTGCGATCCAGGCACCCACTGAAAGAGTTTGGGATGCCTTGGTTAATCCGAAGCAGACTCAAAAGTACATGTTCGGGTGTGAAACTGTATCAGATTGGAAACGAGACAGTGATTTGTTGTGGAGGGGAGAATATGAAGGGAAAGAAATGATTTTTGTAAAGGGTACCATTGTAAAGATTGAACCAGGCCGGTATTTGGCCTATACAACGATCGACCCTAACTCTACAATTGACGACACCTCAGAAAACTACCTGACGGTGACCTATGAGTTGAAGCCACAAGGCGGGCAGACAATTTTAACTGTTACCCAGGGTGATTATTCAACGGTTGCTGAAGGCGAAAGAAGGTATGCTGAATCTTATAATGATGGACTGGGTTGGCAGCCCATATTGGAGGCGATCAAAAAAATAGTGAAAGAGAAATAGCTTCTTGTGGCAGTAACAAACCCAATCAATAAGCAACTTCTACAACAATCTTTAATAAATCGCCTTCCTTAAATACTGTTTCTTCGGAAATGCCATTAATGGCAGCTGTTAGCTTGGTGTTAATCAGATTGTGGTTTCTATCACTTACAGCCTTAATCGTTTCTCCATGACTGGTTTCCACTACCCGGATAACTCTTTTTGTAACAGATCTTCTTTCACTTTCAGTTATAGAACTGAAACTTTCCAGTTGCGAAGTCATCGTTGCCTCGAAGCCCGGTGAAGCTCCGCCTACAATCCGGTAAATCAATCCCCCATATTCAATCCAGGCCGCAGTGAAGGTTATTTTCTTGTTGTTGCCATGTTGAACAAAGGAAACCCGGCTCGAAGTAAGTCCATTTATTTTATCAGACTTCACATCTACGGTTACTCCGGTTTTGTTTTTAAAGGCTTCGGCAAACGCAGTTGCACCTTCAGCCGCTGTCTTAGCCTTCGCTTCAACT
>DAOOCD010000140.1:0-9243 GCA_035408225.1 Cyclobacteriaceae bacterium
ATGAGATCTTTGACCTTCATGGCAAATCACTGGCCTGGCTGGAAGACTACACGGCTATCGATTATCCCTTCGGCAAGTTTGATTTTGTATTAATCCCATCCTTTCAGTATGGAGGCATGGAACATCCCGGCTCGATCTTCTATAATGAGTCGGCCATGGTTCTGGATGAAAAAGTTTCTGTTAATCGCAGAATGGGTCGAGCCAGCCTGATCGCCCATGAAACTGCCCACATGTGGTTTGGCGACCTGGTAACGATGGATTGGTTTAACGATGTATGGATGAAAGAAGTGTTTGCCAATTTTATGGCAGCCAAAATTGTTCAACCATCCTTTCCTGAAATCAACCACAACCTTCGGTTCCTGCTCGGACATTATCCTTCTGCTTATGAAGTGGACCGAAGTGCCGGAGCGAATCCGATTCTTCAACCGTTAGACAATTTGAAAAATGCAGGCTCGCTGTATGGGGCCATTATCTATCAAAAAGCGCCTATTGTGATGCGCCATCTTGAACGCCAGATTAGTCCGGACTTGATGCGTGCAAGTTTACAGGAATATCTAAAAACCTATTCGTTCAGGAATGCAACATGGGACGATTTGATTTCGATTATCGATGCGAGATCACCAGACAATATTGAAGCCTGGAGTAAGGTATGGGTTAAAACACCTGGCATGCCGGTGTATGATTGGGATGTAAATGGATTGATTAAACAAGAGCGGGATACAATTTCAAACCGGGTGTGGCAACAGCTTATTAAGATTCAACGAACTGATGTAGGTGATACAACGCTTCGTCTTGTCTCTGAAGAACCCCTTCCTGTAAAAGCAAGTTCATCGTATAATTATTTAAATCCGGATGGTTTTAGCTACGGATATTTTAAACTGGATGAAAAAAGTAAAAATGAATTTCTTTCAAATCCGGTAGCGGTAAAGGATCCTGTGTTTCGGGCAGCAATGTGGATCAACTGCTGGGAGAGTATGGTGCGTGCCGAGGGTCCCATTCCCGAACGAATGATCGAATCCATTTTACTTGCTTTGAAAGCAGAGGATGATCCTTTGCTGGTTGATTTTCTTTTAGGTAATCTTCAATCTGCATGGTGGACATATTTACCAGAACACAACCGGGCTTTATTACAAGATGAACTGGAACGAGTGCTTTGGCACTTGGTGGAAATGGCTCCGGATGCCGGGAAGAAGAATTCCTATTTCCGTTCTTACCGCAACCTGGTGATGAGTGAAAATGGGAAAGCTATTCTTGAACAGATATGGAAAGAAGATCTTAAAATCAAAGACCTGATTGTGTCTGAGGAGGATAGGATAACCTTAGCGTATGAACTTGCCTTGAAACAGCCAGCGCGACAGCAGTACTTCCTGCAGACACAACTGAGCCAAACAAAAAATCCGGATCGGAAAGAGAGAATGCAATTTGTTATGCCGGCCCTAAGTGATGATGAGTTGATACGCGATTCATTTTTTGAATCTTTAAAACAGGAAGTTAACCGGGAGCATGAGCCCTGGGTGTTGGAGGCACTTCACTATCTCCATCATCCGTTGCGTTCCAAAAGTTCAATAAAATATGTAAGGCGATCCCTCGACCTGTTACAGGAAATTCAATTAACGGGAGATATCTTTTTTCCGCAACGCTGGTTGCAAACTACCTTTAGCGGTTATTCATCAAAAGAGGCTGCCGTTGTAGTGGATTCTTTTTTATCAGAGAATCCTGATTATCCTTTGTTCTTAAAGAATAAAGTGTTGCAGTCTACCGATGCGTTGAAGCGAACGGTTGCAATACAAAGTTTGAAAGTTGAATAGATGTTCTTGTTGGCGATACTCCGGACAGAGGCTTCGACAAGCTCAGCCTGACATTATGCCATTCGTTTAAAGCGACTACAAACTTCTTATTCCACTAAAGTAGTTTCCATTCACCCATCTGTTCCATAAAAATCCGGAGTGAATCCGGATAGAACACAAGGCAGTAGATGATTCCGAACAACGCTCCATATAAATGGGCATCGTGATTAATTCCGTCTTTAGATTTCTTACTGCTGTAAAACGAATACCCGAGGTAAGCCACTCCAAGAATCACTCCGGGGAAGCACAAGATTCCGTAGATACAAATATCCCGCAAGGGTAAAAACAGAATGCACGCAAAGACCACGGCCGACACAGCCCCCGAGGCGCCTAACGAGTTGTAATGTTTGTTGTTCCTGTGTTTCAATACGGTAGGAATGTCGGAAACAATAATGCCGAGAAGATACAGCGCTATGAAATGTACACTGCCCAGGCTACCAAAAATCTGTTGAAAGATGTACTCCAGTTGCATGCCAAAAAAATAGAAGGAGAACATATTAAAGATCAGGTGCATGTGATCGCGATGGATAAACCCGGAAGTCACCATCCGGTAATACTGACTCTCTTTTGTAATCAGGTACGGGTTCATCATAAGGTTATTTAATACTCGCGGCTTTTGCATCGCGTATAAACTGATGGCCGAAGTGATAATAATAATCCCAAGCATGAGCGTAATTTCCATGGCGCAAAGTACACTTTTAAATGGGACGTGAGGAGTAGCTTTTATATTTTGATTCCTCATAAATTTTCTTTTGGTTTATCAATTATTAATCAAGACCTGGCAAGACTGCCACTATGAAAAGACTTTTTTATATCGGCCTGATCGGAATCATCTTATTCGAGGTGATGAAGGTTTATTTCATTATGCCCTTTCCGGGAAGCCAGCGGATGAACAGTCTCGATTTCGCTTACTTTCTCCATAGCTACCGCTGGGTCATTCGATCGCTGTTTGTTTTATTGATTGTAATAGGGGCACTCAAGGCGTTCCAGGTAAAACGTAAGTGGATACCAGGTCTGGTAGTGTTGATCATGCTTGTGGTTGTTTATTATTTCAATTTTAAGATGACGGCAGATAGCATCTTCAAAGAACCTGAGGTTCTTACCTTTCGGCCGAGGGCGGGCAATCTTCTTAAGGATAGCAGCATGGTGGTGGGTGTTGAGTACAATGGTGAAGTAAAAGCTTACCCGATTCGGTTTATCGTTTATCATCATCAGGTGCAGGATACCGTAGGCGGAAAACCGATGCTCATTACCTATTGCAGTGTGTGCCGGACTGGTCGTGTATTTGAACCGATCGTGAAAGGTAAACCTGAAAAATTCCGGCTGGTGGGCATGGATCATTTCAATGCCATGTTCGAAGATGCTACCACCAGGAGTTGGTGGCGGCAAGCCAATGGCGAAGCGGTTACGGGTCAGCTAAAAGGAGAGATGCTGCCAGAAGTAGAATCCGTTCAACTCACACTAGGTAAATTATTTGAATTGTATCCGGATGCGTTGGTGATGCAAATTGACAAAGCTTCCGAAACCAACTACGATTCATTGGCAAAATATGAACGCGGGAAAAGCAAAGGTGATCTCACGCGCACCGACAGTCTTTCGTGGAAAGACAAATCGTGGGTGGTAGGTATTGAGCTGAATAAAATCAGCAAGGCTTATGATTGGAATCTTCTGAAAGAGGAACGCATTATTAATGATAAAATTGGAGAGACGAGTCTTGTACTAGCCTTGTCGGCAGATGAACAAAGTTTTGTCGCTTTTGAACGACCGGCCGATTCGGTATCATTCACCATTCGAAATGATACACTAATTGCGAATCAGGCCTTGTATGATTTTTCTGGAAAGGATTTGACAAACCCATCGATTCGATTAAAGCGAATAAAAGCCTACCAGGAATTCTGGCATAGCTGGAGCACGTTTCATCCGAACACATTACAATATCAACCTTGAGCATAGCCGGACGGGAAGGAATTTATTTAGATCGGCCAAGCCAGAGCAGCGCATCCAGGATCAATTTGTCTTCCGTCTTGTTACCGAATGTATGCGATAATTCTTTGTTGGTGCCGCCTTCATAATCAATGTCGTTGTGCCCCATGTTGAAATAGATCATCCGGTATTTTTTGTTGGTCCACACCACCGGATAATATCCTGAGTGCCAGATCTCGTCTTGTTTAGGACCTGTGCCAAGCGGAAAACTTGTAGAGTCGATCGATAAAAGTATTTTAATGTCGGGGTTTGTTCGTAAATCATTTTCCCATCGATACCATTCATTGGGTGATGATTTAAACGTTTTGGGTAGATGCCTGGTAGTAGGATGCTTCCGGTCTTCCACCCTTAAAATAGCTGAAGTGGGTCGCCAGGTGTTACTGGCATATTGACCCGCACCCAGGAATGTGTTGTGGTACCAATCCCAATTCTGGGGAAAGTCGGAAGGCGTTAATGCAAAACCGGCAAAGTGAAAACCCATCCAGGCGCCACCTTGTTCCATATAGGTCTTGAACGCTTCCCGTTGATCGGGATCATCAGCGCGCGTGTCTAAAAAGACAACCACCTCATAGTTTGCCAGAAAGGTAGCATTCAGATTACGCCAATCATTGGTTGAGTCATATGTGAATTTGTTTTGTTGTGCAACTGTACTAAACCACCGGTTGGCTTCATGCACAAAACTAATGTGAGCCTTATCATCTCTGGCAGTGTAGAAACCGATTACCCGAAAAGTAGATTGGCCTTTGGCAGTGAAACATAAAAGCAATAGGACAATTGTCAATAAGCAAGGGCTACGAATCATGGTATAAAGATAGAATTGTTGTACCTTCCTTTCAAGTTAACCTTAAGTATGAGACTTCCCTGGTTCAAACGCATGGGATTGTTTTTCATTCCCACCTCAGTTATGGGTTGGGTAATTGCGCTTGTATCGATCGTATATTCTGTATATATTTTTGTTGACATCGATAGCCGGTCACACTCCGTAAGCGATACCCTTATGAATTTTGTTTTCAACCTGCTGATCATTGGGGCTATCTATTCGCTCATTGCTTTATTAACGAGCAAGAAAACTACCAGATTGGGTATATAGTACCATGAGTGAGTGAAAATAGTTATCTTGTTTATGATTACAATTCCACTAAACGGTAATCTGTAATATGCTTCGTAACTACCTCACCATCGCTATACGCAATCTTACGCGCAACACAGTTTATTCGTTTATTAACATTGGTGGCATGGCGGTTGGTATTGCCTGCAGCCTTCTTATTTCACTTTGGGTATGGGATGAAGTTACTTACGACCGGTTTCATGAAAATGCCGACCGTCTTGGGGTTCTCGTAACCATCAATGTGTTTAGTGACAAAGTAACTGCAAGACGGAGAGTACCGTTGCCTGCCTATGAATATTTGAAGGAATATGATAGCCGAATTAAGAATACCTGTATCTCCCATGAAGGGGGCGACAAATTGCTTAAGGTGGGTGACAAAGTTATTTTCAGCGAAGGAAAATTTGTGAGCAATGAGTTTCTCAGCATGTTCCGGTTTCCTTTGCTGAGGGGTTCCGCCAACGATGCTTTACTTGAACCAAGATCGATTGTATTAACTGAAGCCGTTGCTAAAGAATTATTTGGTGAAAAAGATCCAATGGGTCAGTTCATACAATTTGACAATAAATATGAAATGAAGGTGACCGGGGTATTGAAAGACCTGCCTAAGAACTCATCCTTTGATTTCGAATTTTTATTTCCCTGGTCGGCAATAGTCACGGGGTCTCCTGAGTGGATCAAAGAAAGTTCGAATTGGGAGAATGAGGCATTTCAAGTTTTCATTGAGATGCAGGAAGGTGCGGACATCCAGGAGTTAAATTCATCGCTCACCAAACTCATCCGTGAAAAGAGAGGCAATGAAAACAAAAGTGAGATAGCTGTTTATCCGCTTTTGGATTGGAGACTTTACTCCAATTTTCAAAACGGTAAACTGGTGGGCGGAATGATTGACTACGTCAAGTCATTTTCTCTCATCGGCCTATTCATCTTACTGATTGCCTGCATCAACTTTATGAACCTGGCTACTGCCCGCAGTGAGCGAAGGGCGCGGGAAGTAGGCATCCGCAAAACCATTGGTTCCCGAAGAATTGAACTTGTGCGTCAGTTTCTTGGGGAATCAGTTTTAATAACGGCCCTTGCTTTTTTGGTTGCATTAGTAATCGTTCAACTCGCGCTGCCTTTCTTTAATTCCTTAGTCCATAAACAATTATCTATTGATTATGCATCACCCACTGTCTGGGCAATTGCAATTGCGTTTATATTGGTTGTTGGCATTTTCTCAGGAAGTTATCCTGCATTTTATTTATCATCGTTCAATCCTGTAAAAGTTTTAAAGGGAAACTTATATGTTGGCCGCAGTACTATTGCTCCCCGTAAGGTGTTGGTTTGTATGCAATTCTTCTTTTCAATTTTTCTGATCGTGGGGATGATCATTATCTATAGACAGATTCAGTATGTGAAGCATCGCGACATGGGCTATGATCGCGAAAGCCTGGTGATGTTTAATGCAAACGAAGAGATGATCAAAAACTATCCTGAAATTGAACGGGAACTTCTCGCATTGGGTATAGCAAAATCAATTACGGTCTCCGGGAGTCCGGTAACGGATATTCATAAAAGCAGTAAGCTGGATTGGCCAGGCAGACCAGAGGGATTAGACATTTCATTTTCGCAGGTAATGACGGGTCATAACTATGCGAGAACCCTGGGAATTAAGGTGGTGGATGGACGCGATTTCACGGATGAGTTTAAAAGTGATAGCAGTTCTATACTACTTAATAAAGCAGCCGTTGAGGTGATGGGGGTTCAAAATCCGGTAGGGATGCAAGTGCAATTAATCCCTTATAAAAAGAAATGGACTGTGGTGGGCGTTATTGAGGATGTGGTGATGACTTCCCCTTTTAGTGAGGTGCAACCTGGATTCTTTATGTTGATTCCCAGATGGATAGAGGTGATCACGGTGAGGTTAGAAAAGTCAAATGACTTGAAAGAAACAATTTCAAGAATGGAATCCATTTTTAAAAAATTAAATCCTTCTTACCCATTCGAGTATCAATTTGTGGATGATCAATTTGGGAAGAAGTTTAAAGAGATAGACATGATTGGGATTTTGGTTTCGTTGTTTGCCTTCCTCGCCATATTTATTACGTGTCTCGGTTTATTGGGATTAGCTGCCTTCACGGCAGAGCAGCGCACGAAGGAGATTGGCATTCGGAAAACAATGGGGGCAAGCACAGGCAGTATCATTCATTTATTATCAAAAGATTTTACCTGGTTAGTGATTACTGGTTTCATTTTAGCCGCACCAGTTTCGTGGTGGGTGCTGAATAATTATCTTGAGCGTTATACGTATCGAATCGATTTTTCGTGGTGGATAATTCCTTCAGCAGGATTGGCTGCGTTATTGCTGACTATAATTATTGTGAGTTCACAGGCGAGACGAGTTGCCATGGGAAACGTTGTGGAGAGTTTGAAATGCGAGTAATCTGATTTTAGATTTTTGCATTGCTGTAATAATTTTCATACATCAAATTACACATGTTACATCAATCGTACCTTTACACGGTTACTAATGCACTGCCGAACTCTGTCAAAATAAGTGCATCTTTGGTAAATTGCAATTGCTTTAAAACTTACTATCTAAATCCATATTATATGAAAGTCACAGATTTTCTTTTACGTGCAAATTGCCGCCATGGTATGCTTGCGTTCTTATTCTTATTCCTGGCCGCAGGTGTCAACGCCCAGGACGATACGAGTGCCATTGAAGGCAGGTGGGATCTCACAATCACTATGGCTGACAAGCAACTACCTTCCTGGCTGGAAGTTCAACATTCGGGTGTGCGCACGTTGGTGGGCAGGCTTGTATTTGCAAGTGGCAGTGCCCGGCCCATTTCTAAAATCAATTTCAAGGATGGAAAATTTAACTTTACCCTTCCACCGCAGTGGGAGAAAGAAACAAAAGACCTCGAGTTTGAAGGTGCAATTACTCCAACAGGTTTATCCGGCACACTGATTTTTGTAGATGGAAAAAAATACACCTGGACTGGCGTTCGTGCTCCCACATTGCGCAGAACCGGTGAGCCTGTATTTGGCGAACCAATAAATCTATTAAATAACTCAGATTTAAAAGGCTGGCATGCGATGGGTGAAAACCAATGGACGGTTGAGAATGGAATTTTGCGGAGTGCTAAATCAGGTGCTAACCTCGTTACCGATTTATCCTTTACCGACTTTAAACTGCATCTCGAATTCCGCTATCAGAAAGGCAGCAACAGCGGAGTTTATTTGCGCGGTCGCTACGAAGTACAAATAGATGACGCGAAAGGATTGGAACCTATGAGCGGACATCTGGGCGGTATTTATGGATTTCTTCCGCCTAATGAGAATGTTGCCAGAGATCCGGGTGAGTGGCAAACGTACGATATCACTTTGCGAGGCAGAATGGTTACTGTGGTTGCCAATAACAAGACGGTGATTTGTAACCAGGAAATACCCGGTATCACAGGGGGTGCCATTGATAGTAAAGAAGGTGAGCCCGGACCATTGCTGTTACAAGGCGATCATGGCCCGATCGAATACCGCAACATAATTATTACACCGATTAAGTAGTTCACAATAGCCGATGGCTGGTCAAAACCTCTGCATTACCTGCAGAGGTTTTGCTTTTTATGCCAACTCTGGAAAGCCATTTTTTTAGGGTTTTTAGAGCCCTTTTTGGTTGAATAATTGGAACTCTGTAACATCCGTTACACAGCCCTGCTGTATTCGTGATAAAGATCATAACCCCCTGTGAGGAGCGTCATTACCCAGGTGTGTGATAGAACCTACTTTTACATCACCAACCAAGCAGAAAACCAGATGAAAAAGTTACTGATTTTAGGGGCCGGCACAGCAGGAACTATGATGGCCAACAAACTCCACAAAAATCTTAATAAAGATCTTTGGGAGATTACAATTGTTGATAAAGACGAAAATCACTACTACCAACCAGGATTTCTTTTTATACCCTTTGGGGTTTATCAACCCGAAGAAGTGATCCGACCAAAACGCGAATTCATTCCGAAAGGTGTGAACTTTGTGATCGATAAAATTCAGAAGGTAGAACACGAAAAGAACCAGGTGCTGCTTACCAGTGGTACCGTTCTCGATTATGATATTCTTGTTGTTGCAACAGGAGCTATTCCGGTACCCGAAGAAACGGAAGGCCTCAAAGGCAAACTCTGGTACAAAGACATTTTTGATTTCTATACGTATGAAGGCACCACCAAACTTGCCAAAAAACTGGAAACCTGGCAGGGTGGTAAACTGGTCATCAACCTGGCCGAAACATTAATCAAGTGTCCGGTTGCTCCTTTGGAATTCACC
>DAOOCD010000141.1:0-9239 GCA_035408225.1 Cyclobacteriaceae bacterium
CACCCCCTTGTTTCCGGTAGATGATTCATTGAAACTTTATATAAGCATTTTCTTTCTGGCGGGTATCATCGTGATAACTTACCTGATCCTATCCAGTGTGGTCCGAATCTTATATCCGAAATTACTTGAAGGCCGCCTGATGCGCATTCGTAACAAACCGCGCAAATCATCAACGGGAAATAGTATGCGCAAATTAACTGCTGCCGAAGGGGAAGTGCATTTGGAAGCAGATCAGTTAGCCGAACATAAAAGTAAGCTTCACTCTGCAGAATATGATGTGTGGCTGGACGAGAAAACAGGTGAAAAGAAAATTGAGAAATACATGGCTTTTCAGCATGCCGAAAAATGTGCTGAATGTGGATTCTATACCATGAAAATTGATTCTGAAGAAATTGAAAAACAACCAACCGATAAGGAAGAAGGATTGTTGCTAGAGCACTACAAATGCAGTTATTGCAAGCATCGGGAGGCGCGTGAAGTTGTTATTGCTGCGTTATCATCCAACGTTAAATCTTAAATTCCAGAAACCTAGATTTTGAATTTACTGAAAATGGTCATCTCCCAACGTGTAGCAACGCTGGGTCTGCTGACTTTGTTTTCGCTCGTGATAGTTTTCCACATCCTCGTGCTGGTTCAGGTAATCCCGTACAAAATTGTTTGGGGTGGCCGACTTGAAAACGATACGCAGATGATTCAGTTTGAAGGCATTTCAATAGCGCTCAATTTAATCATGCTGGCCTTGGTTGCTATATACTCAGGCTACCTGAAATGGGAGATAAACAGGAGATGGATTCAACTAGGAATGTGGATAATGTTAGCCCTATTTTTATTAAATACAGTGGGAAATTTATTTGCTATCAATGATTGGGAGCGTTGGATCTTTACCCCGATAACCTTCTTATTGGCTGTATTCAGTTTTCGATTAGCAATTGACAAGTAAATTGCCGTATGTAATGCAACAGAATCTTTTCCAGATTGCGCTTATTGTAAACGATTATGATGAAGCTATCCGGTTCTATACGGAGAAGTTGAATTTTGTATTGGTTGAGGATACCCGATTGAGTGAAACAAAACGGTGGGTAGTAGTTGCCCCACAAGGTTCGGAAGGTTGTAGATTATTGTTGGCTAAGGCTGCCAATCCAGAGCAACAAAGCCGAATCGGAAATCAAACCGGTGGTAGAGTTTTTCTCTTTTTGCATACGGATGATTTTTGGCGTGATTATAAAACTTTTGTGGATCGGGGAGTTTCCTTTGTGAGGGAGCCCTCGAATGAACCCTATGGAACGGTGGCAGTTTTTAAAGATCTATACGGCAATCTCTGGGATTTGATTGAGGTGAAGAATCCTTAAAAAAATAAGCCACAGATTCCCTGAATATTCTGTGAACCTGTGGCTATGAATTATTCTATGCTTTTCTCTGGCGCATATATATTACCAATCCTACAAAAATCACAACGAGAATAATAGGCAGCACAGTCATGTATCGGAGAGTAACTTGCGGCCCAGCGGTATCAATAGAACGACCCATAATAGGTAATACCATAGAAGTAGCAACCATCCCGGCACCGCCCATAATAGAAAGTCCCAGTGCCCCGCTTTTAGGAATGTATTCGGCAACAAAACCAAGCATAGTTGGCCAGAAGTAGCAAACGCCAATAGCAAATAGGATCGCTGATCCCAATGTAGCTGTGGCTCCTTCAGAAATACTTAGAGAATAAAGTCCGATGACTGAGAAAACTGAAGAGCCTAACAGCACCCCTCTTGGATTTAATTTATGAATAAGAGGGCCGGCAAAGAAACGACCCACTGCCATAATACCTGTAACGACAACAAGAATAATCATTGGATCGATGCCAGCATTAGTAAGGAGGGCGTTGGTCCACTGGTTGGTTCCTAGTTCTGTGGATGCTGTCAAAAACATTGCAAACAGCATAACCGGGAATAACAGGCTCATTCTATTGATCACTTTACCTTCAATGACAACAGCCACTACAATGAGAGCAAGTATGATGTAGGTAGTGGTAGAGTTGAAATCTATTTTAATGGCTGGTACAGACGCAGCCAGGATCATAAAACTTACCAAAGCAATAATTGTAATTGGTGCGCTTACATTTTTCAACATGTCCTTAAAAGAAACCCCGGAAGTTACTCGCTCCGTTTCAGGAATATTCTGACCAAAGAAAAGGAAGCCATAAAGAGCTAAGGGAATGAACAGTAAAGAAGTAAGTACTTGCCAACTCAATCCTAGTTGTGTCATCAAAATCCAGGCAAGCACTCCACCCGTCACAATGCCACCCGGAAACCACACGTGGAAGCGGTTAAGCATTTTGGTTTTATTATTTGGATAGATTGTTGCAATTAAGGGATTGCAGGCCGCCTCTACATTGCCATTCCCAAACCCAATAAATACATTTGAGATGAAGAGCATGGTTTTGTCTTTTGCTGTAAGTAGTAGAATGAGCCCAATCAGATGACTAAAAAATGCAAGCCAGACAATGTTCTTAGTTTTTACGATGTCAATAATCAGGCCACCCAAAAACATTGCCACCGTGAATCCCCAGAAGGCAGGACCAAAAGCCCAACCAATTTCTTCTCCAGTAAGTCCGTAGTCAGCACTGAATACTCCCTCAATCTTGGCTCTGATGGCAAACGTGAGGGACGTAACCAACAAGGCCAGACAGCTGGCCAGAAAGAGTCGTGATGAATTAAATTTTTGTTCCATGTGTGTGAAGATTTATGGTTTTAGGTTTTAGAAATATGGAGTTAAAATCGAATGATTGCAAGTGGTTTGTATAAAATGGATTATTCGATGTCATAATTCGAAATCAATGCCATTCCTTTTTAATGTGACGTATACGCGTTTGTCGAATTGATATAATTCGGCTGCCCGGTGCGATACATCTTTTTGCTTTTCGTCTGACTTCTTTAACAACTTCATTTTTGCTAGTTTTCTGCGAAAGTTTGATTTATCCAACCGGGTTTCCAGGATGGCTTCGTAGAGTTCCTGCAATTGCAGCAGTGTAAACTTTTGCGGTAGCAAATTAAATCCAACGGGCTCATGCCTTACATAATGTTTCAATTGCTGAAATCCGTACTTCAAAATACTGTTGTGATCATACGGTAAGTCCGGAACCTCATGAATATTGAACCACTGCGCATCGGAGGCCGTGAACCCAGGAATCAGGGAATAATTCTCTTCATTTACCAGCGCATAATAGGCAATGGTAACAACCCGTTTTGTGGGATAACGGTTTGGTTCTCCAAATGCTTTGAGTTGCTCCATATAAATGTTGTTGATGCCGGTAAGTGATTTCAGCAAGCGGTTGGCCGCTTCGTCAACGCTTTCGCCATAGGTTATCCAACCACCCGGCAAAGCCCAACGACCTTCGCTGATGCCCTCTCCGTGCTTAATCAGCAAAATATCGAGACGCCCGTTTTTGAAGCCAAAAATCAGGCAGTCGATTGACAAAGCATCTATAATGGAGTCTGGCGAGGGGTTCGTCATAAAAAGAAATATTACTCAATATATGGTCATTTCGACTATAAGTAAATATTTTTGACGTAATTCAATCGTATGCAGGATATACTTCTTGGTCTGGATATTGGAAGTTCCTCTGTAAAAGCCACTCTGGTAATTGCAGAAACGGGTAAGACATTGGTCTCCGCTCAATCGCCAGCTGAGGAAATGGCGATGGTGGCTTCGCAACCCGGCTGGGCCGAGCAACATCCAGACCTATGGTGGGAGCACGTTACCCTCAGCATCAAGCAATGCCTTCATAAAGCAGGGGTTTCATCAGATAATATTAAAGCAATCGGTATTGCCTATCAGATGCATGGCCTGGTGGCAGTGGATAAAGACGGAAAACCAGTTCGATCTTCTATTATCTGGTGCGATAGCCGTGCGGTTGACTACGGGGATAAAGCCTTCACAACCCTTGGCCAAAACTTTTGCCTTACCCATTTTCTGAATTCGCCCGGTAATTTTACCGCATCCAAGCTTAAATGGGTAAAAGAAAACGAGCCGGAGATCTACAGTCGGATTCATAAAATCATGTTGCCAGGCGATTTCATTGCGTATAAACTCACCGGTGAAATTGTAACAAGTGATACCGGACTATCCGAAGGAATTTTTTGGGATTATGCCAAAAGCAGTATTGCTGATTCCTTGCTTAATCACTATGGGATAGATCAATCTTTGTTGGCTGAAATTAAACCCGTCTTTTCAGTTCAAGGAACACTAACGGCTGAAGCAGCCAAAGAAACCGGTTTAAAGAAAGGAACTGTGGTTTCCTATCGTGCTGGCGACCAGCCTAACAATGCCTTTTCGTTAAATGTATTAAAGCCCGGAGAAACTGCGGCAACAGCGGGGACTTCAGGAGTGATTTATAGCGTCACCGATCAAAATGCATTCGATCCGAAATCAAGAGTAAATACATTCATTCACGTAAGTAATAAAGCCGCGCAAAAGCGGAATGGCGTTTTACTTTGCGTGAATGGTACGGGAATATTGAATAGTTGGTTGCGCAGGAATTTTAAAAGTGATGATCCGTTAAGCTATCAGCAAATGAATGACTTGGCTAAGCAATCTCCGATAGGCGCAGAGGGTTTGTTGATGTTACCTTTCGGAAATGGTGCTGAGCGGATTTTGGAAAACAAGATTCTTGGGTGTTCATGGCATGGATTGAATTTTAATCAGCACAACCAGTCACATATTTTCAGAGCAGCCCAGGAAGGAATTGTGTTTGCTTTGAAGTATGGATTTGATATTCTGCAAGGCATGGGATTGAAGACACAAGTCATTCGTGCCGGGCATGCCAATATGTTTTTAAGTCCACTATTCAGGCAAGCGTTTGTCAATACCATTGGGGCGCGGTTAGAATTATATGATACGGATGGTGCCAAAGGAGCTGCACTGGGTGCCGGTGTTGGCGCAGGTATCTACACTTCTTTTGAAGAAGCATTTAAGGGATTGAATCTGATTCTCGAGGAAAGTCCAGACTTAAATTTATCAGCACGATATCAGGATACTTATAATAATTGGAAAACCATTTTGACCAACTACATATGAAAATCATCAAAGGAAATAAGGAGTACTTCAAAGGAATCAGGGCCATCAAGTACGAAGGTAATGAGTCGGATAATCCACTTGCTTTCAAGTATTATAATCCGAAAAAGAAAATTGGAAAGAAAACCATGGAAGAACACATGCGGTTTGCCATCGCTTACTGGCATACCTTCTGCGGTACCGGAGGCGATCCGTTCGGTCCGGGAACCAAAATCTTTCCATGGTCAACTGCCAATGAACCCGTGCAGCGAGCCAAAGATAAAATGGATGCAGCCTTCGAATTCATCACGAAGATAGGTGCACCCTTTTATTGTTTTCATGATTATGACTTGGTAGAAGAAGGACCTACGCTAAAAGAATCTGAAAAGCGACTACGTATTATTGTCGACTATGCCAAAGAGAAGCAGCAGGCATCAGGTGTGAAATTGCTTTGGGGTACTGCCAACTTGTTCTCCAACCCGCGTTATATGAATGGGGCTGCTACCAATCCCGATTTTAATGTAGTGTGCTATGCAGGCAACCAGGTTAAGAATGCGATAGATGCCACTATTGAGTTGGGTGGTTCTGGCTATACCTTCTGGGGTGGTCGCGAAGGGTATATGTCGTTGTTAAATACGAACATGAAACGCGAGCAGGAACATTTGGCGCGCTTCCTTCAGGCTTCACGGGATTATGCCCGAAGAAATGGTTTTAAAGGATCTTTCTACATCGAGCCAAAACCCATGGAGCCCAGCAAACATCAATATGATTTTGATGCGGCAACATGTCTTTCTTTTTTGCGGCAGTTCGATCTCATGGACGACTTCAAACTTAACATTGAAGTCAATCATGCTACGCTGGCAAGCCACACATTCGACCATGAACTTCAGGTAGCGGCTGATGCTGGGGTGTTGGGCAGTATCGATGCCAACCGGGGCGACAATCAAAATGGATGGGATACTGATCAGTTTCCTAACAATGTATATGAACTTACTGAGGCGATACTGGTGATTTTGCAAGCCGGTGGATTTAAAACCGGGGGTATTAATTTTGATGCCAAAACCAGAAGAAACTCAACCGACCTCGTTGATATTTTCTATGCTCATATTGGCGGTATGGATACTTTTGCCCGGGCTTTGATTGCAGCGCATGCCATTTTGGAAGATGGTGAATTTTTGGCATTGAGAAAAGCCAGGTATGCCTCATTTGATTCTGGTAACGGCAAAAAATTTGCGCAAGGCAAACTGAGTTTGAATAGCTTAAGCACGCTGGCACACAGGAAAGGCGAACCCGAGCAGATCAGTGGCCGGCAGGAGTATTTTGAAAACCTTTTGAACAAGTTTATATAATACCACTCATGGTTATTGCAGTCGTTCCAATAAATAAAATTGCTTATTTTACGCAACTGGATATTATTCTTACTAACAATTCTAATTACGCATGAACAGAAAATTACGCATGGGCATGGTAGGTGGAGGTAAAGATGCCTTCATCGGATCAATTCACAGGCTTGCCGCCAATATGGACGGACTTATTGAAGTCGTTGCCGGAGCTCTCAGTATTAACCCTGAGGTTGCCAAAGAGAGTGGCAAAATGCTTTTCCTGGCTGAAGATCGTACGTACACAACGTTCGAAGAAATGATCGACAAAGAGAGCAAGCTCCCCGCAGATAAACGCATCGATTTTGTAACGATTGTAACACCCAACTTTGCACACTTTGCACCCGCTATGCTGGCGCTTGACAAAGGCTTTCATGTGGTGATTGAAAAGCCTATCACATTTACACTTGATGAAGCGCGGCAGTTGAAGAAAAAAGTATCAGAAACTGGTTTAATTCTTTGTCTTACTCATACCTATTCGGGCTATCCCATGGTACGTCAGGCGCGCGCTATGGTACGTGAGGGTGCGTTAGGAAAAATTCGCAAGATTTATGTGGAATATCCGCAAGGATGGTTGAGTAAAATGAGTGAACGCGAAGGCAATGCTCAAGCTGCCTGGCGTACCGATCCTAAAAAATCGGGTAAAGCAGGAGCGATGGGTGACATTGGAACCCATGCGGCACACCTGGCTGAGTTCATTTCAGGTTTGAAGATTACCCACCTGTGCGCTGATCTTAATATCATGGTACCCGGACGGGCGCTGGATGATGATGGCAATGTGCTGTTGAAATTTGATAATGGTGCTGCTGGTGTGCTGATGGCCTCGCAGGTAGCTGCCGGTGAAGAGAATGCGCTAAAGATTCGAATCTATGGTGAGAAGGGCGGAATTGAATGGGCTCAACAAGAACCGAATACATTACTTGTGCGATGGCTCGATCAACCTACTCAGATTTTGCGTGCAGGTACTAACGGATTCTTACATCAGGAAGCAAAATTCAATACGCGTACTCCGGCCGGTCACCCGGAAGGATATCTGGAAGCTTTCGCAAATCTGTATCGCAACTTTGCGCTTGCTTTGTCAGCACAGATTGATGGTAAAAAAGCTCCGGCAGAAGTTGACTTTCCATCAGTGGATGATGGTATTCGTGGTATGGCCTTTATCGACAATGTAGTGAAGAGCGGGCAGAGTAAAGAGAAATGGACAGCATTTGAAGTTTAACCTATGGAAACACTAAAAGGACCAGGCATTTTTCTTGCCCAGTTTATGGGCGATGAACCGCCATTCGATACACTGAAATCAATTTGTAAATGGGCGGCATCACTCGGTTATGTGGGTGTCCAAATTCCCAGTTGGGATGGCCGCTGCATTGATCTGCGCAAAGCAGCCGAAAGCAAAGACTATGCAGATGAAATCCGCGAGACCGTTGAATCCTGTGGATTGAAGATCACTGAACTCTCAACCCACCTGCAAGGTCAGTTGGTAGCAGTACACCCGGCCTATGATGTGATGTTCGATGGCTTCGCTCCTAAGTCGGTGCATGGTAAGCCAAAAGAACGCACGAAGTGGGCAGTTGATCAATTGAAACTTGCAGCAAGAGCAAGCAAGAATCTTGGCTTAAATGCACATGCAACTTTCTCAGGTGCACTGATGTGGCATACAGTTTATCCGTGGCCGCAACGGCCTGCAGGATTAGTTGAAGATGGATTTAAAGAGTTGGCTAAGCGTTGGCTTCCTATTCTTAATGCTTTCGATAAAGTTGGTGTGGATGTCTGCTATGAAATTCACCCGGGCGAAGACTTGCATGATGGAATTACGTTCGAACGCTTTTGGGAGGCAACCGGTAAACATAAACGCGCCAATATTTTATACGATCCCAGTCACTTTGTATTACAACAGTTAGATTATCTCCAATACATCGACTTCTATCATTCGTTTATCAAGATGTTCCACGTAAAGGATGCCGAATTCAATCCAACCGGAAAGAGTGGAGTATACGGTGGCTTTCAGGATTGGGTAAATCGTCCAGGTCGGTTCCGGTCCTTAGGGGATGGTCAAGTTGATTTTGCTTCCATCTTTTCTAAGCTGGCTCAGTACGATTACAAAGGTTGGGCTGTGCTGGAGTGGGAGTGTTGCATCAAACATCCTGAGCAAGGAGCTGCAGAAGGCGCACCTTTTATAAAAGATCATATCATCCGGGTAACCGAAAAAGCATTCGATGATTTTGCATCCACAGGAAAGAATCCTTCTCTGAATAAAAAAGTATTAGGTATAACAAAATAATAACCCAATGAAAAAAATCACCCAAATCTCTCTGATAATCACCCTTATGATTTCGCTTACTTACTGCGGATCGAAAACTGAAACCAAAAGCACCGAGGATTACGGTACACCTGATGAAAGTGCAGAAGCGGTAGCGGGCGATGTTATTGCACAAGGTCAATCATTGGTAAATGCAAGTGATTGTAAAACTTGTCATCATCCTACCAACAAACTGATTGGTCCTGCGCATACCGATGTTGCCAAGAAATATGAGTTTACCCAGGCTAATGTTACCCTGCTGGCAAGCAAAATTATTAGTGGTGGCACAGGGGTCTGGGGCGAGATTCCAATGACGCCCCATGCCGATCTGTCTCAAGCCGATGCCGAGAAGATGGCGCGTTATGTGCTTTCTCTGGATGGTGAAAAAGAACACTGATTCCGAGTTATTTAGTATAAAGTAAAAATTATCAAATGGAAGATGTTGTAAGGTTGCGCTTATTAAAACCTGTACACAATTCCTGATGTCTATAAATCTCTGAAATGAAAAGAATAATAAC
>DAOOCD010000142.1:0-9194 GCA_035408225.1 Cyclobacteriaceae bacterium
GGCTTTATTACCCTGCTTTTCATTGATCTCACCCAATGCAATCAAAGAAAACAGGTAATACCCCGACTCAGTAGCCCCAATTTCTTCAGCATATTTTATGGCTAACTCATAATATTTTTTTGCATCGTCAAGCTTGCGCTGGTTTTCATATAGCTGTCCTAGAAAGAAAGCAGCATACCGGCCACTGGTTGCTTCGTACCCTGTTTGAGCACTATCTATGCGGGCAAGGATTAATTTAGACTGCTTTTCCATTTCCAGATGGAACCCGCGCGCATAAAGCATACGCGCATAGTACCGATGAAAATACGGATTGTCAGGATAAGTCTGATATAAGTACTCGGAAATCTGGTAGGCCCGCACCTGATCATTTTCGTAACTGTTCAGAATTCTCATTAACCACACCATGGCTTCCGTTCGGGTGTAAAAAGCATTGTACGAAACTTCTTTCAACTGCTTTAATCCCAAGGCCTTATCACCCTTTCTAAAGAACCACATTAGTGGTTTAAGCGATGGGTAGTTTTCCGGCACCCACACCGAAAAGTAATTGTAAAGCGCATCGCCAAATAGTAACTCAGGGCTCAGGTAATCTTTTTCCCTGCATACATCCATGTAATTCATTGCCGACTTGGCGTCTACTGCCGCTTTGCCCCAACTTTTCCGTTCTTCATCCGAATAAAGACGCCCCTTAAATCCATGAGATGCTGCCAGAAAAAAAGCAGCCTCGATCTTATATTCAGGAACATTTTTGTAAAGATTCTCGGCCACCATAATCGTGCTGTCCATGTAGGCGAAAAACCGATCGTCATAAACGGTTGACTTCGTGTTGGGCATGATTTTCCACCACTCACTTAAGCCCAGCAAAAAATAAGGCAACGGGTGCCATTGATATTTTTGCTTGAACCAACGGAATTGTTGCTCGGCCTTTGCAAACTTAAAATTATAGAGATCATTCAATGCCTGGCTGATCTCCATTTGCATGGCCACATTGGTTATTAAAATTATGGTAGTATCCTTCTTTGCCTGAGCAAAGGAAGGATTGCTCAGGGAACTTAATCCTACAAAAATAAGAAGACTCAAAACCAGTCTTAAAAGAAAGAATCGCACAGGCATTTTACTTTTTCAAATAAACAAAAACTTACCTTCGTATCCACAAAAAAGGATTATGACGAACGAAACCGAGAGTACTTCCCTGTTTTCCACTGACAAAAAATTGACGTTTGTAATCCTCTGTCTGCTTTCAATACTCCTTCTGTACATTAAAAAGTCGTTTATAGAAAACGAAACTGCGGCATTTGAGTTTCTTCAAGATCGGCCGGAAGGAGCCGTTTTAAGAATAATTAGTGCGCTACAGTTTTTTTCCATCCCATTAATCTATCTGTGGAAGTTTACTGTAATCGGTTTTGTACTGTGGGTAGGCTGCTTCATGTTTGGATTTCGGATTACGTTTAGCCAATGCTGGAGTGTAGTCATGGCGGCTGAATTCATTTTTCTCATTCCTGAGGTTCTTAAAATTGGCTGGTTTATGTTCGTTGTTCCAGATCCCATCCTTCCCGAAATCAGAGCTTTCTATCCCTTTTCGCTCATGAACTTTGTCGACTATACTACAATTCAAAAACGATTTTCCTATCCTTTAAGAGCCCTTAGCGTTTTTGAAATATTTTACATCCTGATCATGGTAAATGGGGTCCATTATTACGCCAAAAGAAATAAACAGGCCGCCTGGTGGATTGTTTCAACTTCTTACATCCTCATTTTTATCCTTTGGCTGATTTTTTACATTATCGTTTATAAATAAATGTCGTCTGTTTGCGGTTTAAAACTTTTCAAATAGTACGATCATCATAACTTAATGGGGGTATCGACATCGTTTAACCGATGAACTTCTACCTTGATATTAACCGATGGGCCTTCCTACAATGCACTTATTTTCTCTATTTTCGCCCTTAATTCAATTAAAAAAAGCATGAAATTTCTCTGCATTGCCCTAAATCAATGGCAAGAGTACAAAACCGGGAGATTCCAGCTGGATATAAAAAATAAATTTTAGAACATGAATTTTCAAAAAGCAAATAACATAACTGGTTGGATAGCCTTTGCCATTGCACTGATTACCTATTGGTTGACCATGGAGGAAACAGCCAGTTATTGGGATTGCGGGGAATTTATCGCGGTTTCCTATAAACTTCAGGTACCACACCCGCCCGGTGCACCGCTTTTTTTGCTCATGGGCCGCTTCTTTTCTTTCCTTGCCTTGGGGGATGTAACAAAAGTTGCCTACTGGATCAATTTTATGAGCGTTCTGGCAAGTGCGTTCACTATACTATTCCTTTTTTGGTCTATTACCTTGTTCGGCCGCAAGATGATGGGCATTAAAAAAGACGCTGACATTACCGAGACTAACATCTGGGTTTTGATGGGTGCAGGTTTGGTCGGAGCGTTGGCATATACCTTCTCTGATTCATTCTGGTTTTCAGCTGTCGAGGCTGAAGTGTATGCCATGTCATCCTTCTTCACCGCCTTTGTGGTTTGGGGCATTTTAAAGTGGGATGTTATTGAAGACGAAAGTAAGGCCAATCGTTGGTTGTTGCTTATGGCCTACATGGTTGGGCTTTCCATTGGTATCCACTTGCTCAACCTGGTAACCTTACCGGCCCTGGGTCTGATTTACTATTTTAAAAAGTTTAAACCCACAACCTGGGGTATCATAGCTGCTCTGGCAATCAGTGGTGGCCTGGTATTATTCATCAACGATTTTATCGTTCCGGGTTTGCCTACACTGGCCGGTCACTTTGAGGTATTCTTTGTTAATACATTAGGTTTATTCTTTGGGTCCGGTGCGCTCATTTTCTTCATCCTGCTTATTGTGGGTTTGATCTATGGTATCTATATCACACAAAAGCATGAGCGGGTGGTATTGAACACTTTTATCCTGGCTACCACTTTCATCCTGATTGGGTATGCTTCTTATACCACTGTAATTATCCGTTCAAACTACGACACACTTATCAACGAGAACGCACCTAAGGATGTGATGAGCTTTATCCGCTATTTGAAGCGCGAACAATATGGCAGCCGCCCTTTACTCTATGGGCCTTACTTTACTGCACGCCCCATAGATGTAGAGTATGGAGCGCCTGTTTACACAAAGGGTAAGGATAAGTATGAGATCGCTGATCGCAAGTTCACCTATGTTTATGAGCCCGGTCAGGAAACAATTTTACCTCGCGCCTGGAATTCAGAGCACGCAGCCACTTACCAAAGTATTCTTGGATTACAGGAAGGTGAAAAACCAACATTTGGACAAAACCTGTATTTCATGTTTCAGCACCAGATTGGCACTATGTATATGCGTTACTTCATGTGGAATTTTGCAGGCCGTGAAAGTGACGAACAAGGTGCGGATTGGTTAAAGCCCACAAAATGGTTTTCAAAAGTACCTGCAGCTCTGGCTGAAAATAAGGGAAGAAACAATTTCTTTATGATTCCCTTTGTATTGGGATTAATTGGGATGTTTTATCAATTCGTAAAGGATACCAAAAACTTTTCCGTGGTGGCGCTATTATTTGTTATGCTGGGCGTAGCCATTGTCTTATATCTGAACTCCCCCCCAACTGAACCTCGTGAGCGCGATTATATCTATGCCGGATCATATTATGCTTACGCCTTCTGGATTGGACTAGCCGTAATTGGAATTTTCGAAATGATCAATTCCGTTCTCAAAAACGGTAAAACAGCAGCTATTGCAGCAACGTTAATTGGACTTTCTGCTCCTACATTAATGGCAGCCCAGGGTTGGGATGACCACAATAGGGCCAATCGTTTCTTTTCGGTGGATTCTGCTTACAACTACCTAAACTCTTGCGGTGACCAGGCAGTGATTTATACCGGTGGTGATAACGATACCTTCCCGCTTTGGTATGCCCAGGAAGTAGAAGGCATACGAACCGATATGCGTGCCGTGGTATTGAGTTACTATAATACCGATTGGTACATCGAGCAGACAATGCGCACTGCATACGAATCCAAACCAATTCCTTATACATTGACAGCTAAACAATACCGGCAAGGTGGCCCCAATGATTATTTACCGTTTGCCGATTTTAAACTAAAAAGTATTGATGCAAAGGAGTTCATCAATCTATTGGCAAAAGATTATCCCCAGTTGCGTGATGGCGACCGCAACGTAGTACCCACGCGCTTATTCACGCTCAACATTAATAAAGAAGATCTCAGGGCTCGTGGCATAATCCCTAAAAATCTGGATAGCCTGGTGGTAGATCAGATGCAAATCAGATTATTGAAAGGAGCGCTCGAGAAAAAAGATCTGGCTATTTTAGATTTTCTGGTAACCAACAATTGGGAGCGTCCCCTTTATCTTAACAATACTTCGTTATCACAAATCAATATTGATCTTAGTCCCTACGCAGTTCAGGAGGGCAATGCCTATCGCATTTTACCTGTTCGCAATCCACGCACGGATCGCGAATACCTGGTAGATACTGAAAAAGCGTATGACAACATGATTAATAAGTTTAGATACCGGGGGCTCGATGATGAGAAACTTTATTTTTCCGAGGACTATAGAGGCTTTGTGTTAAATCATAGGAGCGCCATGAATTCATTGGCGGAAGCGTTGATTGATGAAAATCAGATGGAGAAGGCCAATAAGGTAGTGGAGTTTTCCCTCACTAAAATGCCCGATCGTGTTATTCCCTATGATCATACCACAGCTACCACCATCGATTTGCTTTTCAAGGTGGGTCAAAAGGAAAAAGCGATAGAAATCGCCAAAATATTAGGCGACCGGGCAGATGAAATGGCAACCTATTTAATTGAAGAGAACTCGGGACTTTCTCAAGAGCTCAGAAGAAATATTTTCATTCTCAACTCGTTGCAACGCACTCTTTACGAAAATGGTGAAATGGAGTTAGGTAAGAAATATGAAGACGCATTTAACAAACATCTGAGCAGCCTTCAGATTGGTGGTCAAGTTGAAAGAGGGCAATATTGATTTGATGTTTAATAGAACCGCTAAGACGCAATGACGCTAAGTTTTATTTCTCACAGTTTATTTTAGCTTTTAGAAATTAAAGGGCTTTGCGTCTCCGCGCCTTTGGGTTTAAACTTATTACTTACGAGCGATCAAAAATAAATCAAGTGCTTCGGAGGCTGCCTCAGTTAAGAGGTAGTCTTCATGCCTGATACTCACAACCAGTTCATCGGAACTGTCCTTTAATTTATTCCGATTCAGTCGGTTCATAAACTCATAAGGCATCCGCAACAGCGAAGCTGGTAATCTGTATTGCAAATTCAAAATATCCCAGCGCATCAAACGAGCCACCGATTTCTTATTTCGTTCATAGTATTCCATAACTTTTCCATTCCCCGTTATTCCCTTCATCGTTACCTCCGGGAAGTATTGCGCTGCCAAATTGGTAAGCTCCTTTGCAGTGTACTCCCTAATATGCCAAGGGTTACGCGATAAGGACATAGGGCGGTTAGGCGTAGTTAATAATGCAACTCCGCCCGGCTTTAAAATGCGGTGAATTTCCTTGAGAAAAAGTTTATCATCCTCAATATGTTCTATCACTTGAAAGCTCACAATTGAATCGAAACTGTTATCAGAAAAAACTGAGAGCGGAGGAATATTTCCGCTATAGAAGGTTGCAAGAGGGTATTTCTTCTTTAGTCCATCAATTACAGGCTCAATTTTATCAATCGCAGTGTAACTAGTCACTTTAGGCAAAAGCCAGTCAATTCCACGGCCTTCTCCGCACCCGACTTCTAAAAGATTACCTTTAACCAAATCCGTAGCCAGCACATAAGCTTTTAGAAGTCGCTGGTGAATGGGGTTATCCGAAGGGATAGATTCGGATGCTATTTCTGTTGTGTAAACCGAAGCCATGGCAAAATTTAATCGGGCAAAAATAACTTAATCTATTAGAATTATCGTTTTACCTTTAAATGTTGATAAACGAAGTATGAAACGGCTTTCTTTTTTTTTCCTTTTGATTCTGCCCCTTTCAATGGCCTTTTCTCAGTCACTTACCAGCCTGAATTTTCGGGAGTGGTATAATCCGGATAGCGAAGTTCAATTTTCTTTTCAAGTTGTTAAGGAGGCAACTCAAATCAAGGTTTACTACCTCCTGGAGACCAAACAATTTACGGTTGATAAATATTCACTCTCGTGGGAGAAAAGAGATGCCTTTACCCAGCAACAAGGTACTGCCCTAGCTAAGCCTGATAGCACAGGATCAACAACATCTGATAAATTGAAGAGTGGGGCTTTTACATTTGAAATCCCTGCAAAACCCTGGTTATTAGTGGCTAAAATCACAAATACGGAAAGTAAAATAAGCTGGACTTATGTAAAATTAATAGAACCCAAATATCCCGTTAACGGATGGCTCGAAATCAACAACCAAAGAGTTGCTCATAAATATGTTATCATCAATAAAGAATATACGGTACAAAGCGCAGGTTCCAGTTCTCTTTTTGTTTCATTCTATAAAGCCGATTTTCCTGCTGCCTCTCCCCCTTTTGCTGATCCTGAAAATAAACCAGATCGGTTTATGTTTTATGATTCTTCATTTAGGGTCGATCCGGGCGCCAAGTTCACTCCTCAAAAGCCGGGCTTATATCTTTTTCAACGAGATACTAATGCAGCCGAGGGATTTGCTTTTCGGTGTGTGAACGAAATCTATCCAAAGTTCTCTAAGATCTCCGACCTGATTGGACCAATGATTTTTATTACAACTCAAGACGAGTATACGGCCTTGCTCAATACGCAGGGTGAAAAAGCAAAATTTGATAAAGTCATTCTGGATATAACCGCAGATCAGGACCGGGCTAAAAATTTTATCCGCAATTATTTTCGCAGGGTGGAGTTGGCCAACATTTATTTCAGTTCATTCAAACAGGGATGGAAAACTGACCGCGGTATGATTTACCTGATCTTTGGAGTACCCGATGAAGTAAGTATGAATGATGGCACTGAAATCTGGTTCTATAAAACTACCAAACAGAGTTTTACATTCGTAAAAAGCGGAAGTGTGTATGACCCTGAGAATTATGTTCTCCTAAGAGATAAACGATTTATGGAACCCTGGTTTAGTAAAGTCGATCTATTGAGGAAGAGCCGGTTTTAGCAGTCCGGGGTTTTCCTATCTTTGAGAAAATTACTTCATGGAAAAAACGGAAATGATCTTCGGCACCCGTGCCGTAATGGAAGCTATTAAAGCCAAACGGGAAATAGAAAAAATTTTCGTGCAGTCAGGTTTAAACAATGACTTGATCAAAGAGCTAATTCAGGTAGCTAAGGCAAATGGAGTTCCTTTTACGTTTGTCCCTCAGGAAAAACTAAATCGTCTTTCAACAAAAAATCATCAGGGGGTTATTTGTCAGCTTGCAGCAGTGCAATATGCCAACCTTGAGAATATTATTGACAAAACCTATAGCGAGGGGCGCGAACCTTTTCTTCTTATTGTTGATCGGGTTACTGATGTACGGAATTTTGGAGCGATTGCACGTACTGCAGAATGTGCCGGTTTAGATGCGATAATTCTAGGGGATTCTGGCAATGCTCCTATAACGGGTGATGCCATGAAAACTTCGGCCGGTGCCCTTAGTCATTTACAGGTATGCAGGGTTAAGGATATGAAAAAGACCATTCAGTTTTTAAAGGAGAATGGAGTGCAAATAATTGCATGCACAGAGAAAGGGAATTCGATGCTTTACGAAATTAATCTGAACACCCCGCTCGCTTTGGTGATGGGATCTGAAGAAGATGGTATTTCACCCCAGTTATTAAAAGAAGCCGATTATCTTGCCAAAATTCCCATGAAGGGAAAGATAAGTTCACTCAATGTTTCTGTAGCTGCCGGTATCTCAATCTATGAGGCTATCCGACAAAAAAATCACAAATAGTCATTACCATTCGGCCTGCTTTTCAGGTCGTTAACGAACCTGCGAAACCATTCTTCTTTATCTTTTTCGCAAACGATAAATACATTATCGAAAGCACCTACCAGGTAGCCATTGAGACCTTGCACTACAATCAACTTATCCTTCGGGCCTTTGATAACACTGTTACGGGTTTCGTAGACCATACTGTCGGCACTAATTGCATTATTGTTACTGTCTTTAATAGAATTATCGTGTAATGAATTCCACGATCCCAAATCGGACCACGCAAAACTGCTAAGCCACACATATACATTGTCGGCCTTTTCCATAATTCCGTAATCAATGGAAATACTTTTTGTTTGTAGGTATGCGCTTTGAAGTGCATTCTTCTCTTCAGGGGTGCCAAAACGGGTAGCCGCTTCATCAAAAACTTCAGCCATTTCTGGTAAGTATTTATGGAAAGCAGCATGAATAGCTTTTACTCCCCACACAAAAATCCCTGCATTCCATACAAACTCTCCGCTCTCCAGGAAAGTTTTTGCCAATGCGAGCTCTGGCTTTTCTGTAAATGTTTTTACTCTCTTAAGTGCATGTTTTCCTTCTATGTATTGGATGTATCCATAGCCTGTCTCCGGACGAGTAGGTCTGATTCCGAGAGTAATCAACTTGTCCTGATCTTTAGCCTTATCATAACACTTCTCAATCGTCTGTTGAAAATCGGCTTCATTCAAAATGAGATGATCTGAGGGGCTTACCACAATAACCCCATCCGGGTTGAGCTTCGAGATTTTGTGGGCTGCATAGGCAATGCAAGGTGCTGTATTTTTTCTCATCGGCTCGGTGAGAATCTGACTACGATCAAGATCAGGAATCTGCTCATGCGTGATCTCTGCATGTTCATCACTGGTCACGATGAAGATGTTCTCCTTGGGGCAGAGCGGCAGGAATCGATCATAACTAGACTGCAAAAGTGTTTTTCCCGTACCCAAAACATCTAAAAACTGCTTGGGCTGAGAGTTACGACTGTAGGGCCAGAACCGGGTACCTACACCACCTGCCATCAGTACTACATATAGATTTTTGTTCATGAGTTATTCTCCAGGTTCGGAGTAATGAAAGTTATTAAACAATGCCTTCTTTGAGCAAATCATGGAGATGAATGAACCCGGCTACCCGAGCACCATCTTTTACAACCAGTTGTGTGATGTTGTTCTCTTGCATTATCTGCAACGCCTTCACGGCAAATTCACTTTTATCAATCATTTTCGGTGTACGAGTCATGATGTCTG
>DAOOCD010000143.1:0-9161 GCA_035408225.1 Cyclobacteriaceae bacterium
AGGCAAGGTACTTATAGGGCGTTTGAAATCAGTGGTGATTCAATGCTTCCCTTAATGCCCGGTACGATTGTGATTGGTGAGTACGTGGAGGACTTGAAAAACATCAAAAGTGGCAAAACCTATGTACTGGTAACACAACGCGAAGGCATTGTGTACAAACGAGTATTTAATTACCTGGAGGAAAATGGAAATCTTTTCCTGGTTTCCGATAACCGTCACTACGCGCCCTATCAACTCAGCGGTGCTGATGTAATTGAAGTATGGGTAGCCAAAGCCTACATCAGTGTACAATTTCCGGATGTAGCTGATAAACAAGATGTCTCAGTAGAGCAATTGGCCGGTGTGGTGCTCGACCTTCAAAAGGAAATCCTTCAACTAAAATCAAAGAAATAAACTTAGCGGTTTGACCTAACCCGATCTCTTCCTGCACTAGGAAGAGGCGGGAACGGTATTTCTTATTCTGATTACTTAAGGATTTCGAGCGTTTTTGGCTTATTAATTTTTCCGGTGTCTGTCTGGATAAATTTAGAGACATAGCGAATTGATTTTGGAATCTCATAACGATTTAGACTTTCCGCTAGTTGCTTTTGTAAATCTTGCTCTTGATTTGGCAACAGGGTTTCTCCTTCTATTATAAGTGTCACCAGTTCTCCGAACGTTGAATCAGATAGTCCGGTAATAAAAAAGCGATTGGATAAACTCAATGTGGACATGATCGGTTCTATCACTGATTCAATTTTTTCAGGTATAACTTTAATACCACCGCTATTAATCACATTATCCACACGTCCAAGCCATTTGAATTGATCTGTTCCAATCATTTCTACCAGGTCATTGGTAATAATGGGTGCCGGATTTATATAGGGTGCTTGAATGACAAGGCATCCGCGTTCATCCGTACTTGCTGCTATGCCTGGAAGAATCTGAAAGAAATTTTGACCATGGGCACCGTTTAACTTTTGCAGGGCAATGTGCGAAAGGGTCTCGGTCATGCCATAGGTTGAATAGAAATTGCAATTAAATTGAAAGAGAGATTTCTTAATTTGATCAGATAATGATGCTCCACCAATAAGTGCAATTTTTACAGAGTTCAGTCTGCTTTTTTGATCTGATTTCAGAATGGATTCCAGTTGATAAGGCACCAGCGCCACGAAATCAATAGGGACATCGTTTGGAATTTTCTCAAATGGATTAGCGGTAGGCTCCACCACATACATATTCATTCCTACTTCCAGCGATCTTACCAGCATCATGATACCGGCAACGTAGCGGGTATCCAAACAGACCAGGGCAGTAAACTCTTTTTTAAGATTCAGGTAAGATGCGGTTACCTGCGCGCTGGCCTTCAGTTGTTCACGGGTTACGGATATATTTTTTGGAGTTCCGGTTGATCCGGATGTTCTCAGTATAAAGTCTTGATTTCCGTTTAACCAGTGTTTACAAAAATTCAATGGTGCCTTTTCAGAGATACTTGAGTTTTCATCAAAATTACCCAGACGGATGTCTGATAATGAATAAGAAGTATTATTCATTATCAGCCAGGGAGAATTCATAGATCAGGTTTTATTCTTATGGGCTATGGAAACTTAGGAAACTTCGAGAAGTCTGGATCTCGTTTCTCTAAGAATGCATTTTTGCCTTCTTTAGCTTCATCACTCAGGTAATACAATAATGTTGCGTTTCCGGCAAGTTCCTGAATGCCTGCCTGTCCATCCAACTCTGCATTGAATGCACTCTTTAACATACGGATTGCCAATGGACTTTTCTGAAGAATCTTTTTAGCCCACGCTACATAGGTTTCTTCCAATTGTTCTAAGGGCACCACTTTATTTACAAGGCCCATATCCAATGCTTCCCGCGCATCGTATTGATCGCATAGATACCAGATCTCCCGTGCTTTTTTCTGACCAACAATTCGGGCCAGGTATGAGGCACCAAAACCACCATCAAAGCTTCCCACTTTAGGCCCCGTTTGTCCGAACCGTGCATTCTCAGCAGCAATCGTAAGATCACAGACTACATGCAATACGTGTCCACCACCAATAGCCCAACCTGCAACCGCAGCAATTACAGGTTTTGAAATAGTTCTAATTACTTTTTGCAAGTCGAGCACATTTAACCGTGGCACCGTGTCAGTGCCTACATAACCTCCATGGCCCCGTACGCTTTGATCGCCACCGCTGCAAAATGCTTTTCCGCCTTCGCCTGTTAAAATAATTACGCCCACCTCCATATCCTCACGACAAAGATTCATGGCGTCCAGAATTTCCTGAATGGTTAATGGGGTAAATGCATTATGAACCTCAGGTCTGTTAATGCTGATGCGCGCAATACCTTCGTATTTATGAAAGAGAATTTCTTTGTACTCCTTTACCGGTTTCCAATTGTATTTAAGATTCATAACCTTTTTTAATATGTTTTTTGAATTGATCGAATGCTTTTTTAGCTGATTCTTGACTACTTACTATTTCCATGATTTTCGTGCTGCCACCAAAATCAAAGAATTCCTTTAATGATGTTTTTAATTTTTTAATGGAATCTACTTTTATGTAATCAAAGCCAAATTCCCTTGCCAGATGGCTGGCAGAAAGTTTTTGGTTAGTTACAAAGTACTCACTTTGTTCAGGTAAATTCCCTGGACCGTCAATCAGGTTAAAGATAATTCCACCGTGATTATTAATGACTACCACACGCAAATTAGGGACCGCATAATTGTGCCAGAACGCATTGCGATCATAAAAGAAAGCAAGATCACCAGTAAGAAGAATATTGGGTACATCGCTAGCGAGTGAATGGCCAATAGCCGTACTGGTGCACCCATCAATTCCGCTCGTTCCACGATTTGCATAAACGTGTATGCCTTTATATTTTTCTGCAAGCCCTACCAGGTTGGCATAGCGAACAGACATACTATTCGCCACATGCAGATTACAGCGATCAGGTAAAGATGCGAGTAACACATTAACGGCACTCAACTCATTAAATTCCGCGGTTGCAAAATGTGATTCGCAGGCAAGTTGTGTTCGGTGTTCTTCCGCTTTCCATAATTGCGAATAGTTTTCCTTTTTCTGAAGTTCGAACTTTCCAATAAGTGGTGGTGAACTTAAATCTTCAAAAAATGATTTTGGATCGCAACGTACAACGCGGCTAAGCGATTGAAATGTATCGGCCGCAATTCCCGAAGGTTGTATATGCCAATGTTGCTGAGGAGGATGCTTACGGAGGAAAAGTTTTAGGTTTTTGGAGATGATAGATTTTCCAAAGGTGATCAATAAGTCTGGCTGCAACGATTTCTTAATAGAATCACCACAGGATCCTAAGAAGACATCAGCATAGCGCACATTGCCCGGTAACGAGTGAAGATTGGAAATAATGTCTCCAACCAGAGCGACTTTATTTGTTTTACAGAATTTTTCAACTGCTTTACATAAGCCCTGATGATAATCTTGTTGGCCGGCTACCAAGAGCACCTTCGTGAAACCTGCTAAAGACTGTGATAGTGATTTCGTGTCAGAATCACTTAGCAAAGGGATAACCGGTGTGGTACTTACTATTTTTAATTTTTTGCTAAAGGAAAGGTTCTCACCACTGGCAGGATAAAGTGGTTCACGAAGAGGCACATTAATATGAACAGGCCCTTTTGGATACTCCTGTGAGAGAGCAATGGCTTCATTGACTACCCGTTGAACGAACCACAATGAATCCTCATGCGAGTAATCTTCCGGGAGTTCATAATATTTCTTTACATGGGCGCCATATAAATTATTTTGTCTGATGGTTTGTCCATCCAATTGATCAATCCATTCCTTAGGTCGATCGGCAGTAAAAATGAGTACCGGAATTTCCTGAAAAAATGCTTCGGCAACAGCCGGGGCAAAATTATAAGCTGCCGATCCTGAAGTACAAACCAGCACAGAGGGCATGTGTGTTTGCTGGGCTATTCCAAGGGCTACGAACCCGGCACTACGTTCGTCACTAAATGTGCGACAAGTAATATCTTCATGTCGGGCGAAAGCGAGCGTAAGGGGAGCGCTGCGGGAACCCGGGCACACTACGGCCTGATGAATGCCTTGACGGGCGCAGATTTCGGCAATATCGTAGATCGGTTGTAAGCGCAAGGTAAATAGACTTAGTGTGCAATGATTTTTTGAAGAGTCAACATCTTCATTTCGGTTTCATTCCATTCAGTCTCTGCAACTGAATCTGCGGTTACTCCTGCACCTGCATAAAGCCTTACTCGATCAGGAAATAGTTGCATGCACCGCAGGTTAACGTAAATGAGACTTTCTTTTTTTACGTTTACCGGACCCAGGTACCCACTATAAAACTGACGGTTATAGCCTTCATGTGTTTTCAGGAAGGCAAGCGAATTTTCCAGAGGCATACCACACACAGCAGACGTAGGGTGCAGTAGTTTCAACATGACAGAACCCAGTTGCGGGAAATTCGTTGCAACCATATCTACCTCATAGTCAGTTTTTAGATGCATCAGATTTCCGGCCACGATAGTTTTAGGACCATGTTCTTCATATTCTCGCAACCGGATTTTCTTGAAGCAGTTGATTATGTACCGGCAAACGAGAGCTTGTTCTTCAATTTCTTTTTGTGTCCAGGCTACAGATTTGAGATTTATTTCAGGCGAGTAGGGGAGTGTTCCGGCCAATGCCACCGTCTTAAATTTGTTTTGAACTGTACTTACCAGAAGTTCCGGGGTGGCTCCCATCCAGGTGCCAGTCGCTGGCGAGGAAACCATTGAGATTAACGCATTGGGATGTTTTTCGCAGAGCAGATCGAACACTCTTAGTAAGTCGAACTTTCCACTAAGGGAAATGTCCTTATATCGGGATGGAACAATTTTCTCTAATACACCCGCTTCAATTTGTGCGATACCTGATTCTACCAGGTTTTTGAAGTCAGGAGTTTCAATATTTCTTTCCAAAGCAAGGTAGTGAAGATGAGATAAATCTATGGTCCCTGATGTAGAGTCGAAATTATCCGATGCCGGACCTTCTATAAGCCGGCCATCTTCAAACCGGTAGAGTATATCAGCCGGAAAAAATATTTTCTTGGCATCCGGAAGGAATGGTGAAAAAATAAAACCTGTTTCGGAGTCTTCTAAACTGATTTCATTAATCTGCCTTACTCCTGATGTACTTATTGCTAAAAACTTTTCGTTTTTCGTTGGAGTTTTCCAGAGGGAAAATGAATGGCCCTGGTATAATGCATACCTAATTGCATGAATGAGAAGTTTCTTTTCTTGAAGCTCTGAGGATTTCTGTTCAGTGGAGATCATTTTTTTTCTTACCGCTTATCAATTACAGCCATTGTAATACGGCTGATGCAAACTAATTCATTGGCTTCATTCACAATGCGAATTTCCCACACATGAGTTCGCTTACCAATATGTATTGGTTTTGTGGTTCCGTAAACATACCCACTCCTGGCACTTTTAACGTGGTTAGCATTAATGTCCAACCCAACACAGTACTGTGTATTTTGGTCTACACAACAGGTAGCGGCCAGACTTCCCAGGGTTTCGGCTAATGTTACTGAAGCTCCTCCATGTAACAAGCCAAGGGGTTGTTGGGTTCTATGATCAACAGGCATTTTTGCAGAGATATGGTCTTCACCAATCGATGTAAATTCTATTCCTAAATGACTCACCATGGTGTTTAATGAAAACTTATTTAAGGATTCAAGGGTAATGCCCGGTTTAAAGACAGACATGGTGTTGGATAGTTGAGGTTTAAACTATTTCCTTATTTTTGCGCCCGCATACCCGCAAGGCGGCCTGAAATTAGGTAGAAATTGATGAGCAAAAAAATATATATCATCCGCCATGGGCAAACTGATTTTAACCTGCAAGGTATCGTGCAAGGCAGTGGAGTAGACTCGTCCTTAAACGACATGGGTCGGGCTCAGGCTGATGCTTTTTATCAAACGTATAAGGATATCCCCTTTGATAAGATATATACTTCCGCCTTAAGAAGGACACGAGAATCCGTTGAGAATTTTTTGTCCAAAAGGATTCCTCATGAGAGCCTCCCAGGCCTAAACGAAATCAGTTGGGGAACCAAAGAAGGTCAGCGGATTACCGCGGAAGAAGATGCCTATTATCATTGGATGTTAGCTCAATGGCAACAGGGAAATACCGTTGAGCGAATAGAGGGTGGTGAAAGTCCGGAAGATGTAACAAAACGCCAGGAGGTCGCCATCCAGCACATCCTTAGCCAAAGCAATGATCGCACTATTCTCATTTGTATGCATGGTCGTGCGATGCGGATTTTGTTATGCAGACTATTGAACTATCCTCTCAAGAGCATGGACATGTTTGAACATGAGAATCTATGTTTGTACGTATTGGAAAACACAGGCTCCATGTTTTCTATTAGAAAATACAATGACACATCTCATCTTGCTAACCTGGCTATTGCCAAAGTTAATTCAGCCGAAAAGGCTACGCTTTAAGCGGAGAAAGTGATTCAAGCTCCGTGCGGGCTTTACTATCAATGCTATTTTTATATTCGTGTTTAGGATAGCTTAGCGCTAATTCAAAATACTTCCGGGCACTGATAAAATCTTTTTGCTCTTTGGCTATATAGCCTAACTGAAGGGCTGAGTTAGCACCAAAATACCACGGGTTATTTTTAGTCATATCAATACTTTGCTGGTAAAAGAGCTTAGCCGTTGTAAGCTCACCCGTGCGATGTGCCAGCCTCGCCTTACGGTAGTAATATTCAGTTTGTTCTTTCAGCGTAGTGAGATCGGCAGGCGTTATTGAATGCAATATGCTTGCGGCCTCTTTATAATACCCCCCATCCGTACTGAACCGAGCCTTCAATAGTTTCTTATTTGGAAAACTGGTTTCTTCAAGTTGCCTGGCTGCGTAACGATCAGGTTCTGCTTTATCGGTACCAGTTATTTTGGCTTTTTCAAAATTGGCTTTCGCTTGTTTTGAATCTCCTATTAACCAATAGTCAAGCGAGATTTTAAAGTAGGCGTCTTTTTTGAAACTGACACTGGGGTAATTTTTTATAAATCGCTGGAACGACTCTATGGACTTACTATACTCGCCCTTTTGTAGTAAAATCTCTCCCCGCAGGTAATCGATGTAATAAATTGGCAGGCCTTGAGTTTGCTGATCGATCTTCTGAATGAGTCCGAGAGCTTCTTCGCTATGGCCATCTTTGATATACATATTCACACCCAGAAACAAAAGCAAGCGATTATCAGGTTGGTCTTTCAGACACGTGGCAATACCTTCAGCAGCTTCCGGGAATTGCTGGTTGAGAAACCCTTTTACGGTATAAAACAAAATGGTCGCCTCCATGCTCAACGAAGATTTTGAATTCCTGAGTTCGTTAAATTGCTTTTGCCCTGTGCCTACCGAGCCTTTCATGCCTAATAAGCTTACAAACCATTTATACTTTTCAGGTACAGAGCCTAACATTACTTGTATAACGCCACTGGTTTTTTTGATGGGAATAAAGGTTGGATATTTCTTCAGGCAGTCGCTCGTAAACTGATAGGCTTTTCGAATCGACATTACAGCATTTAACTCCTCGCCCAGGTTTAGAAAGCAGAAGCCTCGTTGCAAATTGAGTTCGGCTTGTAAAAAAAGAGTTTCTGGTCCAACGGGAAGACCTTCCAGGTATTTTAATCGAGCTTTGAATCGCTCATCAATCTGCTCAAAGCCTTTATTATCTTCCGTTATTAGGATATAAATAGTTTCGTTCAGGCTCTGAACGTAGAGTTTATGAAACTCGTTGGTCTTGATTTTTTTCAGGTATTCAGTGGCCTTATCCTGTTGCATGGAAAAGACCAAATTATAGGCCTTTTGTAATTCGGGGTCAAATTGCCAGATAAGATCGGTAGCAAACGAAGTCATTGAAAATAAAAAAAGGCAAGTGGTTATACCTGCCTTCTTTATGTTTTTTATGATTCCTGTCTTATTCAACTTTTTTGGTTTTTTTTACCGGTGCTGCTTTTTTTGGTTTTGGTTCCTCCTCCATGGAGCCCAAGTCAACATCGGCCAATATTCTTCCTGAGTGTTCGTCTATAACTATTTTTTTCTTCTCACGGATCTCAGCTATTTTTTGCGGAGGGATGATGATGTTACAACCCTCGGCCGCACCGCGAACCACCCTTACAACGGCTAAGCCATTTGATAAGTTTGTTCTCAGTCGATTATAATGCTTAAGAAGTTTGTCTTCTATTTTCTTAGTCGCCTTCTCTCTTTCCACCAAAAGCTTTTTCTCTTCTTCCTGGCTTTCATTCAGAATCCCATCCAGTTCGTCTTTCTTGTTCTGAAGATCCTCTTCTCTCTCTTTTATAAGAGTCTCAATAGTAGTTATTTCAGCCTTTTTGGAGTCTATTTTCTCTTTTGACTCTTTAATTTTCTTTTCGCAAATCTGAACTTCTAATTCCTGCAGTTCTATTTCTTTGGTAATGGCATCAAATTCTCTGTTGTTTTTTACGTTTTTCTGCTGCTCAATGTATTTTTTGGACAGCTTTTCTGCTTCTTTAATGCCTTCTTTGTTCTTCTTAATTGCCTCTTCCAATTCCTTCAATTCAGCCTCAAAACGGCTAAGCCGGGTGCGGTAACCCTCCATTTCGTCCTCCAGGTCTTGCACTTCATCGGGAAGATCCCCTCTCAGTTTTTTAAGTTCGTCCAGTTTTGAATCTATGGATTGTAATTTTACTAATGCTTCTAGTTTTTGTGCAACTGTTTGATTTTCCATTACTTACAGGTAGCTAATTGGATTTGTTACGACATTTGAAAAAATGATTGCAAAAGTAGGAAAATTTTCTTGTAAAAACTCACCAAGCAGCTCTTTCGTGTATTGTTCACTCTCATAATGGCCAATATCGGCAATAATGATTTTGTTGTCGGCATCGAAAAATTCATGGTATTTGAAATCAGCCGAAATAAAGACATCGGCTCCCTGTCTAATGGCAGTCTGGAGTAAAAAACTGCCAGCCCCGCCACAAACCGCTACTTTTATTACTTTGTTACTGCTAAGCCTGGTATGCCTGATGCAGGCTGTATTCATATTCAATTTCACTCTCTGTAAAAAGGCTATCGGTTCTTCGGGGATCACGAGTTCTCCGATTATGCCCGCCCCAACTTCCTGATTTTCGTTTTCGAGGCTTGTCAGATA
>DAOOCD010000144.1:0-9023 GCA_035408225.1 Cyclobacteriaceae bacterium
GGATGGTAAAATGGAGCCCAGTTCGCTTTACCCAGATTAGTAATCTGCTTTAAATCTGATCCATCTACATTACACGTGTAAATTTCCATTTCCGTAGGTGCCACCAATCCTTGCTTAAGATAATCGAGGTATTCTTTTTTGGCCTCTTCTGTTTTAGGTCTGGAAGCTCTGAATACCAGCTTCTTTCCATCCGGAGAAAAGAAAGCGCCCCCATCATATCCTATCTCGTTAGTAATCTGCTTCACATTCTTGCCGCTGATATCCATAATGTACAAATCAAGATCTCCGTTACGTGTTGATGTGAAAACGATCTTATCTCCCTTTGGTGATAACGTTGCTTCGGCATCATATCCGGGTGCTTTCGTTAGCTGCTTCTTAATTTTTCCTTTTAGATCAGAAACAAAAATATCATAGGTATCATATACGGGCCAGAGATACTTGCCGCCTGGTGCACGTCCTGGATCTTTTGGGCAATCTTTCCCGCCAAGGTGAGTGGAGCCATAGAGTATAGTTTTATTTCCTGGCATAAAGAATGAACAAGTTGTGCGGCCCAATCCAGTGCTTATGAGCGGAGGTTTAGAACCCTTCACACTTAAATCCAATCCTTCGATTGGCATGTAAAAAATCTGATCGCAGGCAAGTCCCCATTCCTTATTGTTGGACTGGAAACTGACCATCTTGCCGTCAAAACTCCAGTAAGCCTCGGCATTATCACCGCCAAAGGTTAACTGACGGATATTCTTTAAATGAGTCTCCTGGGGATATTGCACCATATTTGCAAAGGTCGGCTGTTGAGCTTTTACTCCTAAGGAAATCAGAAAAACAAGTAAGAAAATCAGGCGTGAAAGTGTACGGTGAGTCATGAAGCTAAATTTTTGTGCGAAGATAACAAGCGTGAATAAAATTCCTCATAGGACCTGACAGTCCGCTCAATAGAAAAAGTATCGGTAGCAGTAGTAATTCCACCAGAAATCAGAACCTGCCTCAGTTCTTTATCCTCCGTTACTGAATGAATACATGCTGCAAGCGCTGGTATGTCCTTGTCAGGAAATAGAAGACCATTTGCCCCATGTTTCACAAGATCAAGATTGCCTGCAGCAGCAGTAGCAATCACCGGAACACCCAGGTACATAGATTCCAGCAATCCTTGTGATAAGCCTTCAATTACAGAACAAAGAACTGTGCAGGTAAATAGTTTATAGTAGTTAAGTACAGAATTTGGCTCTACTTCACCCTCATAAAAGATCTGATGCGGAAATTTAAATTGCAATCTTATTTCTTTCAATACATCATCTTCCCTAATTCCAACCAGGATAACTTTAACCGGTCTACCCAATAAATCTAGGGCACGCAACAATTGATCTTGCTCCTTTCTCCGTGAGATGCATCCAATCACCAAATCTCCCTGGGTAATTGAAAACTTTTGCTGCAATTGTTCAACCTTTCGGGGATCAATTCCCTGATACTTTTCTTTAGGAGTTCCATTATAGATTACTTCGATGTGACGAGCTGGAATTTTTTTTGAAATTAATGATTGCTTCACCCCCTCGCTTACTGCTACAATCTTATCGGTACCGAGCACATAAATTATGTTTTGCAGGAAGCCACCTACACTCATGGATACTTGCCTTCGGGTATGAATCAATACAACCGGAAGCCGGTAGAAAAACTTTGCCAAAACTGTTGTGTACCGATCTTTACTGGACTGCGCATTGATTACCTGAATTTTGTGCTTCCTTACCAACTTTACCAGTTGTGTAACTGCCTTCAAATTAAACCGCGATGGGATAGTAAAAGCTTCGAAGGTTACTTCAGAATCTTTCATAAGATCATGCAACACCGATCCGGGTCTTGCTGCAACAATCACATGATGGCCACGCTGGTGCAGACCTTTAGCGAGATAAGAAACAGAAAACGAAGACCCTGCTAAAATATCTTCCTGCGTAATTAATAAGATGTTCAATGGATTAAATTTCACTAGTCAAACGGGGAATATAACGGAGGAGTTCATTTACACATGAACTTTGTCTTTACGCTGCCTTTGCCTTTTCTTCTTCCTTCAGTGCGCGTCTCAGAATTTTACCCACATTAGTTTTTGGAAGTTCCGTCCGGAATTCAAAATGACGTGGAATTTTGTAGTTGGTCAGGTTCTCATGGCAATAGGCTCTTAACTCTTCCACCGTTAAACTAGGATCACGTTTCACAACGAAGGCCTTAATCGCTTCGCCAGATTTTGAATCTGTTACTCCGATCGCAGCTACTTCTAGTACTTTGGGATGCGCAGCAAGCACATTTTCTACTTCATTGGGATATACATTAAAGCCGGACACTTTAATCATATCTTTCTTCCGATCGACTATCCTAAAAAATCCTTCCTCATCCATAATACCGATATCACCAGTGCGAAACCATTCGCCAGGAAAGAACACGCCATCATTGTCTTTTTGCCAGTACCCACGCATCACCTGGGGCCCGTGTGCACAAATCTCCCCTACCTCTCCTTGCTTAAGTTGATTTCCATCATCATCGAAAATAGCGATATCAGTACTCGGCATCGGAATACCAATTGTGCCGCGCTTATGATTTCCATCCAATGGATTGCAACACAATACGGGTGAAGTTTCGCTTAGCCCATATCCTTCTACCAGCGGATGGCCGGTAACTTCTTCCCATTTGTTTGCCACTACATCCTGTACGGCCATAGCTCCACCGATCGAACCTTTTAAAGCTGAGAAATCACAATCTTTAAAATCAGAATTGTTCAGCAGACTATTGAATAATGTATTAACACCAGTAATGATTGAAAACCGGTGCTTCTTCAATTCTTTAACAAAACCCGGAATATCGCGAGGGTTAGTAATCAATACACTTTTAACACCTTGCGTGTACATTAACAACCCATTTACTGTAAGTGCGAAGATGTGATAAAGAGGTAAAGCTGTAATGATAATATCTTGCTGGCCGTCCGTAAGCAATGGCTTGAACCAATGCGTAATCATGGTATTGTGTGCAATGATATTTCGATGAGATAGTTGGGCTCCTTTTGAAATACCAGTTGTGCCACCCGTGTATTGAAGCACTGCCAGATCCTCAATGTGCATTTGAGGACGTTGATATTTAAGAGACTCTCCTTTTCTCAAAACATCTTTAAAGGACAAAGCTGTTGGCAAACTATAGTTTGGTACCAGTTTCTTAATGTACTTAACCACAAAATTCAATAAAGCCCCTTTCACGCCCCCAACCATATCGCCCATATCCGTAACGATAATATGTTTGACTGAAATCTTTGGTAGAATTTGTTCCAGATGATGAGCAAAGTTTGAGACGATTACAATTGCCGAAATACCCGCATCATTAAATTGATACTCCATTTCCCGAGGCGTGTAGAGTGGATTAGTATTTACAGCAATAAGTCCGGCCTTAATCACTCCCATGAATGCAATCGGAAATTGAATCAGGTTTGGCATCTGAATGGCAACCCTATCTCCTTTTTGCAACTTCAGTTCTTGCTGGAGGTAGGCGGCAAATGCAGTCGAAAGTTTATCGACCTCTCCAAAAGTGATCTGTTTGCCAAAACTCTCAAAAGCCACCCGGTTAGGATACTTCTTGGCAGCAACCTTAAAGAGGTCCAGGAGGGAATCATACTCATAGGGTCCGATTTGCTGCGGTATTCCTTTTGGATATTTTGAAAACCAGGGTGAATCCATTCTATATTTCCTTCAAATTAGATTCTAAAGAAAGAAAAAAAAGGTGGGTTCAGCAATCGATTGATTGGTGGATTCATGCCGGATGCAAATAAAAAAGCCCCGATCATTGGACCGGGGCTTTGCTGTAGAGGAAGGGTTCGAACCTTCACGAGGAAGTTAGCCGCAGGACATAAGAAAACATTTTAGTGGTCAACCCATTACCCTGTGTTTATCCTTTGCTCCTCACCCCCGAGACAGGAGGGCTTGTCTGCCAATTTCAACACCCTACATTATAAAAAGAACGTCCCAATAGCTATCGGGATACTGTTGCTGTAGAGGAAGGTCTCGAACCTCCACGGAGCAGTTAGTCCCGGTTTTACCCGAAATTTATTCTGTTGTCTCCACCCCCGAGATCGGAGGGCTTGTCTGCCTATTTCAACACCCTACATTGCAAATTCTTTAGCAAAGAAACGATTGAAATGGTTTTAAGTCAACAAATTGTTCAAATATTTATATAATATTTAATAATATAACGATAATATTGATAGATTTGAAAAAATACCTCTACCATGAGTCGAAATTTTGAAATTGATAATACAGATCTCAAAATCCTCGAGATTCTGATGCAAGACGCCAAAAGGCCTTATACTGAAGTGGCTAAAAAGGTTAATGTTTCACAGGGAACCGTACACGTGCGGATGAATAAAATGGAAGAAGCTGGCATACTAGAGAAAACCACGTTGCGGATAAACTACGCCAAGCTGGGCTACGACATCACTGCATTTATTGGCATTTACCTGGAAAAGAGTGCCTTATATGACATGGTTCTATCAAAACTGAGGAGTATACCTGAAATCACTAATATTCACTATACCACGGGCAATTACTCTATGTTCGTAAAGATTCATTGCCGGGACACCAATCACCTCAAAGAAGTACTTCACGATAAAATGCAGCAAGTGGAAGGTATTGAGCGAACCGAGACCATGATCTCTCTGGAAGAGAGTCTTGACCGGAATTTAAAGCTGACTTAATAAAGAAATTTCACATTCGGGAGAACCTTAAACACTCAGTTTTGTTGTATTTTTGACGATTATTTGAAATTAGTCTAAATAGGCTGCATGAGTAAAGGCAATCAGGTTCTTGAAGAAATCACCTCGAAGGAATACGAGCATGGCTGGACTGTAAACCTGGAAGCTGATGAAGCTCCAATGGGGCTTAATGAGGGAACTGTTCGTTTCATTTCCGCCAAGAAAGGAGAACCTGAGTGGTTATTGGAGTGGCGCTTGAAAGCGTTCAGACAATGGGAAAAAATGGTCGAACCCAAATGGCCCAATGTCACCTACCCTGCTATCAAATATCAGGATATTATCTATTACTCTGCGCCAAAGAAAAAAGCAGCGCTCGATAGTCTGGATCAGGTCGATCCGGAATTAGTTAAGACTTTTGAAAAGTTGGGGATTTCCATAACGGAACAAAAGAGATTAACCGGAGTTGCTGTAGATGCTGTAATCGATAGCGTTTCAGTGGCTACTACCTTCAAAGAGAAACTTGGAGAGTTAGGAATCATTTTCTGTTCCTTCAGTGAAGCGGTTAAAGAACATCCGGAGTTGATCAAGAAATACCTCGGCTCGGTAGTTCCAATGAATGACAATTACTTTGCTGCGCTTAACTCAGCTGTGTTTTCGGATGGATCATTCTGCTACATCCCTAAAGGTGTGAGATGCCCAATGGAATTATCAACTTACTTCCGTATCAATGCAGCGAACACCGGTCAGTTCGAAAGAACTTTGATTGTTGCGGATGAAGGTTCCTATGTAAGTTATCTCGAAGGTTGCACTGCGCCAATGCGCGATGAAAATCAATTGCACGCTGCCGTGGTGGAGCTTTACGCGATGAAGGATGCTGAGATAAAATATTCTACTGTACAGAATTGGTATCCGGGAGATAAAAATGGTAAGGGTGGAATCTATAATTTCGTTACCAAGCGTGGGCTGTGTTTTGGCGACCATTCTAAAATATCCTGGACCCAGGTAGAAACCGGATCGGCCATTACCTGGAAATATCCTTCTTGTGTTTTGAAAGGTGATTATTCAGTGGGTGAGTTTTACTCGGTTGCTGTTACCAACAACTATCAACAAGCAGACACCGGAACCAAGATGGTTCATATTGGAAAAAACACACGATCACGCATTGTTAGTAAAGGTATTTCGGCTGGTAAATCACAAAACAGTTACCGCGGCCAAGTACATGTGATGAAGCGTGCTTCGAATGCAAGAAACCATTCTCAGTGTGATTCCCTTTTAATGGGCGATCAGTGTGGAGCGCATACGTTTCCGTATATCGATGTAGAAAATAATTCAGCACGTATTGAGCACGAAGCAACTACCTCAAAGATTGGTGAAGACCAGATCTTCTATTGCCTGCAACGCGGAATCGATGAAGAAGCAGCTGTTGCCTTAATTGTGAATGGTTATGCTAAAGAAGTATTGAATCAACTTCCAATGGAGTTTGCGGTTGAAGCTCAGAAATTGCTCGCGTTGACCTTAGAGGGAAGTGTGGGGTAAGAATTGCACGCCAAGACGCAAAGTCGTTAGAAGTCTTTGCGTTCTTCGCGCCTTTGCGGTGAACAAAAAATTAGAATTATATATAAATGTTAACTATAAAAAATTTACAGGCAAAAGTTGGGGAGAAACAAATCCTTAACGGAATAGACCTGAAAGTAAATGCCGGTGAAGTACACGCCATCATGGGTCCCAATGGTTCAGGCAAAAGTACGCTGGCATCCGTATTAGCCGGACGAGAAGATTTTGAAGTAACGAGTGGCGAAGTTGATTTTCTTGGAAAGAACTTATTAGAACTTGAGCCGGAAGATCGCGCGCGTGAAGGCATCTTCATGGCCTTTCAATATCCGGTAGAGATTCCGGGCGTGAGCACCATCAATTTCATGAAAACGGCCTTAAATCAGATTCGTCAATATCGAGGCCAGCAGGCGTTGGATGCTGTTTCTTTTCTTCAATTGATGAAAGAGAAAATGAAACTCGTTGAAATTGATCAGTCACTACTCAGTCGTTCACTCAATGAAGGATTTTCCGGAGGCGAAAAGAAACGCAACGAAATCTTTCAAATGGCCATGCTTGAGCCCAAGCTATCAATCTTAGATGAAACCGACTCAGGCCTTGATATTGATGCCTTACGCATCGTGGCCAATGGGGTTAACAAACTCCGTACTAAGAACAACGCAGTAATTGTAGTTACTCACTATCAGCGTTTGCTCGATTACATTGTTCCTGATTTTGTACATGTACTCTACAAAGGAAAGATTGTGAAATCAGGCGGAAAAGAACTGGCGCTTGAACTTGAAGCCAAAGGGTACGACTGGATTAAAAATGAAGCCGCTGTTGCCTGATATGAGTACACCCATTACCCGAGATATTAACAACGAAATTGCTGAATCATTTCATCAAAGTAAATTTGATGTCGCCAACGACTATCGTAAAAGCGCTTTTGCTTTCTTTGAGAAAACAGGATTACCCACAGCGAAACAAGAGGAGTATCGCTTCACTCCTATTTCAAAAGGCCTTGAGAAAAATTTTACGTGGGATTCCAAAGAGTCAACCTCATCAATTAACTCTATTGATGCTTTCCTGATTCCAAACCTTGACGCTAATATCCTGGTATTTATAAATGGTAGGTATTCAGAATCTTTTTCAAAAATCATCAGTCCGGAAAGCGAAGTAAGAATTAATACACTGAGTGAAGCATTTCGTTCAGACAGTTCTCTCGTTTCTTCTTACCTGGACAAGGTACTTCATCCTGAAAAGGATCCTTTCACAGCGATGAACTCCGCCTTCTGGCAGGAAGGGTTATTTATTCATGTTCCCGAAAACTCAAATGTGTCTAAGCCCGTTTTCATTTTGCATCTTAATGATGCTGGAGAAGGTCAGGTCATTAGTCAAACGAAGGTTTTAGGTATCCTTGAAAAAGGGAGCCAATTGAGTGTTGTTGAGAAATTTAATTCGATTGGTCTCAATCCGGTGTTTCACAATTTTTCAGAAGAGTGGATTGTGAAAGAAAAATCTCATTTGGAGTACTGTAAGATTCAAAATGACACAGGCAAAAGTTATCAAGTAACGAATACAGTTATTCACCAATCGGATAACAGTTTATTAAATACGTTTACCCTAACTCTTAACGGACAATTGGTTCGTAATAATCTTGGCATCGTAATCGATGGCAAACAATGTGAATCCCATTTCTATGGTTTATACCTGGTCAATGGAAATACATTGGCTGATAATCATACTGTGGTCGACCATAAAAAACCTAATTCCTTCAGCAATGAAATGTATAAGGGAATAATGGATGGAAACTCCAAAGGTGTGTTCAACGGAAAAATCTTTGTTCGTCCACACGCCCAAAAGACCAATGCTTTTCAATCAAACAGAAATATCCTGGTTTCTGATTCGGCATCGATAAACACAAAACCCCAGCTTGAAATCTGGGCCGATGATGTAAAATGCTCGCACGGCTGCACTTCCGGACAATTGGATGATGAAGCCATGTTTTACTTACGCTCGCGTGGAATTGCTGCACCTATTGCAAAAGCGATGCTGTTATATGCCTTTGCGAGTGAAGTGCTTGCTCCCATTCAAAACGAGACGTTGAAGTTATATCTTGATAATTTGATTGCCGAACGCCTTCATAAGAACTTTTAATCATGAATGAAGTAGCCACCACCCGATTGGATATTGAAAAGATAAGGACCCAGTTCCCTGTCTTGAACCAACAGGTGAATGGCCAGCGCTTAGTTTATCTCGATAACGCAGCAACGAATCAAAAACCTCAACGGGTTATTGATGCCTTGACAAAGTATTATGAGAAAGATAATGCCAATATCCATCGTGGCATTCATACGTTGGCAGAAAGAGCCACCAAGGCCTACGAGCAAACCCGTCATGCAATGCAGCAGTTTATCCGCGCAAAGCATGTGGAAGAAATCATTTTCACACGGGGTGTAACTGAAAGTATAAATCTGGTTGCTGCATCTTACGGCAGAGCGTTTCTTAAGGAGAACGATGAAGTGATAATCTCAGGTCTAGAGCATCACTCAAACATTGTGCCCTGGCAAATGATCTGCGAGGAGAAAAAAGCAATCCTTAAAGTTATTCCAGTTACCGATGTTGGTGAAATTGATTTAAAAGCCTATCAGCAAGTATTATCTTCAAAGACTAAAATTGTAGCTGTCAATCATGCTTCAAATAGTCTGGGTACTATTAATCCAATTAAGGAAATTATTGAGGCTGCCCATAACCATGGATCCGTTGTCTTAATTGA
>DAOOCD010000145.1:0-9007 GCA_035408225.1 Cyclobacteriaceae bacterium
AAGGTGCACTCTCTGCACCATCAATATATTGATCCAGGAGAGATTCAATTCGTTCGATCGATTGTTTCAAACCATCCGGTCCAGGAGCTTTAAAGCCACCAGTGATCGGCGCACCTTTTGGCCTGATTTCAGAATAATCAAATTTGATCTGGTTTCTGAAATATTCATTGTGCAGGGATGGGTGGTGACAGTATGAACTGATCAACACCTTGACCGCTTCCGACCATCCTTCAATGGAATCTGGAATGGTATACGATTTGACTTTATTGCTGCGCTTGTATAGTGGCGGCAGTTGGCTGACAAATTTATTTTTCAATGAAACGCCTAAGCCTGTGCCGGAGAGCAACACAAAAAAACCTTTGTTGAAAACATCTGGTGCATACGCATACGTCGTGCAGCAATTGTAGATTTTTGCGTTGTTGCGTATGATCTGCTCTTCCCTGAATTGAAGGTTGCGTTGTGAGGCCAGGAATTCTTTATGGTAATACGATTCGGCTATTTCTTCGAGGAGAGGTTCGACGATGCTGCCATAGCGCATCCGATGGGTGTTTAATACTTTATCACACGCTTCTTCCCACGATTCGTATCGACCCATGATCGGGTCCCATTTGAGGTAATCGCTATAAAGCTTGAGCTGGGACAGGAATTCCTTCCCCTTGTCCATTGGTAAGTTCGATGGAGACATAATTTGTATGAAATTTAAACCGATCTCAGGTTTCAGCAAATGTACATATTAGAATTATCTATAATCACTTGCCGAGGCTAAAATTTTACCCCGGACGCATATTTCTGTTGCAGTTTTGGTTTTTGAACTTTTTCTATTGGGTTTAATGGGTTGTCTCACAGAATGGTATCAAGTCCTACCCTAAATTTAGTTGAACTGGGGAGGGGTAACCGTCTCAAAGTAAAAGGGTGAAATGTTGGCTTTGTCCGTCAATATTAGCGAGTAGAAAAATTGTATTTTTTTATCCACAATTGTGGATAACCTATGATGAGTGGTCATCATTTAAAGCTAAACTACCTGTAGAAGGAACACCTGATCGAAGAATCATGAACAAAACCAGGGGATCAGCGTTGTATCTTGACATTGCGCTGATTACTACCTGATCGTTACACATCAAACCTGTTTTTTAGCAAACCCTTTGCATAGTGATTGTTTGGAAGCAAATTTTCCAGGCAATTCATGATCAGATTGATGTTAAATCCAATTATTCGGCACCCCCGATTTTTGAATGTAGCCTGATAAGCTTTTAGAAAGCAAATTGATATTTTTTTTCAAAGCATTTTTAGTTTATCGCGGTTGGAAAGAAATACCTGGTGTGTTATTGCATGCGCAATGAATGCATCATGCAAGTTGTTGCCATCAGCAGATCATTTAGGACGTCTAATCACTAAAACCAATACAATATGAAAACGATTAATGTAATGCTCATCAGCCTGATGGTTGTCCTTCTGATTTCTGCGTGTCAGCGACCGAAAATGGCTGAAGCGCTTTCAGGATCAACGGAGGTGCTCTACAAGTATCAGTGGAGTTTGACCGAATTAGCCGGACAACCCATTCTGGATACAAAGCCACCCTACCTGAAATTTATCCAGGGGGAAACAGATAAAATAGCAGGATACTCAGGATGTAATCAATTTGGAGGAGAAGTCGACCTCAGCAATGTGAATGTTCTAAAATTTTCAGAGCTGATTACTACAAAGATGGCTTGCCTGGGTAACAATATTGAAAAGTCATTCCTCGCTATTTTTCCGCTGGCAGATGCATGGAGTATTGCTATCGATGAATTGTCACTCTACCAGGGCAAAGACCTGTTAGCAAAGTTTAAAGGACTGCCCCCTGAGCCTGAGCCACTTCAAAGTAAAATTTCTGCATTGAACGGCAGATGGGAGCTCAAATCACTGACCAACACAAAACTTACCTTCGAAGCCTTGTACCCTGGTCTAAAACCGAATATTGCTTTTAACCTGCCGGTGATGGAAGTGATGGGTTCTACAGGCTGCAATTCGTTTACAGGCGCTATTGCGATGGATACCAATCGTATCGAATTTATCAACCTGGTCGCGACAGAAAAAGCCTGCAAGGGTATTGGCGAACCTACTTTCATTGATGCGATGAAAAGCGTAACCACTTTCAGTATGGTGGACTCCAATACGCTGGAGTTGATGAAGGCAGACACTGCCTTGCTCAGGTTTGTACGTATATAATTGGGCTGACCCCTGCCTGCTTTTAGTACTGGAGTTCTGGACGTAGTGGCAGGGAAGTTGAAAAATTTCTTGCTGTTCATCGATTGTCATGCATGAGTTGTTAACTTTGCGCCTGTTGATGCATTAAATACTGCGTGTATGAAGTTTATTTCAATGTGGTTGATTTCCTTTTGTTGTCTTCTAGGTCATGGAGTGATCTCAAGCCAGGCCCCGACAGAATATATGGGAGGAAAAAAGAAAGAGAAATCTGCAGAGTCCACCATCTATTTTAAAGCAAGTAGTGTCGATCCAGTCTGGTCGCTTACGATTTCTCCTCAGCTGATCGCTTTTAAATCACAGGTTCCTGATTTTGGTGTATTCAATTCTCCTCATGTTGAACCTGTCAAGGCAATGGACAGCAACGTAAAGAAGTATACGCTCAAGACCGATGAAGGAACAATGGAAATCGAGCTCTACAAGATGCTGTGCATGAATGAAAAGACGGGAGAACGGTTTTCCTATTCTGTCAAAGTTTCAATCCAACATTCCAATGATAGCCTGGCTACTAGCTTCAATGGTTGTGGCACGTATGTAACTGATCCTGGGCTTGAAGCTAAATGGGTGCTCTACTCAATGGCCGCAGATACCGTCACTGCCAGTCAGTTCAATGACACATTGCCCTACTTGTATGTATACGCGAGGGGCAATTCTTTTGAGGGGAACAGCGGATGCAATACCATACGCGGCAGAATATTTTCAGAACGCAGCCTGCTTCGGTTTACAGATTTGAATCTGACCAAACGGAAGTGCGGGAACATCGCAAAAGAGGAAGCGTTTACAAATGCGTTGCAGTTTTCTACACATTACACCCTTGAAAATGACAAGCTGATCCTGTCCAATCATGCCGGCGTGACCCTTGTCTTTAAGAATCCAGCCTGGAAGGATCAACAGTAATCATTCCTTCCGCTTTTTGAGAGGAGCTGGTTTCCATCCCGTGGAATGTATACTTTTGCAGCTACGGGCGTTGAACGATTGATGAATCATGGACACTAAGTTTAAAATCGAAGGATACTGGAATGAATGGGGCAGCAAGCTTTTGCCTTGGTTATTGACCCATGGGCTCCGCATTCTTCTCATCATCGGCGCGGCGTATGTGTTGTATTACATAGCCAGGCGCGTGATTGAAAAGATTGTAAAAGTGTCCGTAACAGCAGACTATCATCAATCGGAAATAGCCGAACGCAAGCGCGAAGAGACACTTATACAGATCTTCACCTGGAGCTTACGGGTGATGTTGTTGCTCATCGTCATCATGGCGATCTTAAATGAAATGGGACTTTCAGTAGGTCCGCTCCTGGCCGGTGCTGGTATCTTAGGCCTTGCTGTAGGTTTTGGTGGACAATATCTCATTCGTGATTTTTTCACAGGGTTTTTTATGATCATTGAAAACCAGTACCGTATCGGCGATGCAGTGAGTCTGGATCAAACGAGTGGAGTGGTGGAGAATATCAGTCTGCGCATGACCACCTTAAGAGATCTGGACGGAACCGTACATTTCGTGCCACATGGTGATATCAAGCGCGTCGCTAATCTGTCGATGGACTTTGCCCGCATCAATCTCAATGTCAGAGTAGCTTATCAGACCCATCTGGAGAAGGCAATTGAAGTCATCAATACAACAGGAATGGAACTCGCGGAGGATCCGTTATGGAAAGCATTTATCATCAAGCCTCCACAGTTTCTCAGAGTTGAAGATTTTCTGGATTCCGGAGTAGTCATGAAGATCCTCGGTGAAACGGTAGCGCTCAAGCAGTGGGAAGTCACGGGTGAATTGCGTAAGCGAATCAAGGTCTCATTTGAACGTGAGGGAATAGAGATGCCAACATTGCAACGTTTTATGAATCCAGTGAAGGACATGGATGTCTAGGGAAACCCATTTGTACTAAATACAACTTTCGAATGAATAATTGGATCATCAGCTTGTTTGCACTTTCCTTGATGGTGAGTTGTAAACCTAAAGACGAAAATGTTGCAACCTCCGGGATCAACGAACTGGCTCAGCAATATGTTCGCCTCGCCCTTGTTATAGGCCAGTATGATGAGCCATTTGTCGATGCGTATTATGGCCCTGATACACTCAAGCCATTGACAAAGCCTTCATCCGTTTTTCCAAAAGATAGCCTGCTCAATGCAGTTAAGATGCTTAAGGCTGAATGTGATCAGATAGCCAGTGTAGACAGTGCCGGTACCGAAGGTCATCGTGCAGCATGGATTGCTGATCAATTGATTTCTTTTGACCGACGCATCCGGATTTTCTCAGGTGAGTATGGATTGTTTGATGATGAATCCAAAGAGTTGTTTGGTACTACTGCCCCGGTTTTCAATGAACATTACTATCAGTTGCTGGTCGGACAGCTGGACAGCCTGCTTCCAGGTAAGGGCACTGTGCCGGAGCGATTCCAGATGTTGGCAAATCGTTTTATCATCCCTAAGGACAAACTCGATACTGTCTTCAGAGCGGCTATTGCAGAGTGTCGCAAACGTACGCTACAACATTACACACTTCCTGAAAATGAAGATTTCAAACTTGAATTTGTTACCAACAAATCCTGGAACGGATACAACTGGTATAAGGGTAATTACCAAAGCGTCATACAGATCAATACCGACATCAATATTTTTATAGATCGTGCCATTGATGTTGGTAGTCACGAGAGTTATCCCGGCCATCACGTCTACAACATGCTGTTGGAGAAAAATCTCTATCGTGACCAGGGTCTTGTCGAACTTTCTGTCTATCCGCTATACAGCCCGCAGTCACTCATTGCAGAAGGGAGTGCGAATTATGGAATCGATGTTGTCTTTCCGGGTATAGATAAGATCATCTTTGCAAAAGAAGTGTTGTTGCCACTCGCTGGTCTTGACACAACAGGTATCACGCTTTATTTTACGGCACTCGCGACCAAAGGCAAACTCAATTATGTGCGCAATGATGTAGGCAGGGGCCTCCTCAGCGGATCGATGACCGAAGAGGAAGCCATGCGTTGGCTGCAGGACTATGGTTTGTATAATGAAGAGACAGCCGTCAAGGGGATCAGCTTCATTCGCGGACAGCGGAGTTATGTCATCAACTACAATCACGGCATGGACCTCGTCAAAACGTATATCGAACAAAAAGGAGGAACAGATCCTGAGACGCGATGGAAGATTTTCGAGACACTCCTGAGCGGTCAGATCAGGATACAGGATATTCTGGAGGGCACGGATTAGTTGCTATGAGCTTCACGGCTTGAAAGCCGTTGCAATTCAAATGCTGTCCTACGGGCCAGTTTTTTCGTTCATGCAATCATTCCCAATTGCATGAATTGCTACGGCTTGAAAGCCGTTGCAATTCAAATGCTGTCCTACGGGCCAGTTTTTTCGTTCATGCAATCATTCCCAATTGCATGAATTGCTACGGCTTGAAAGCCGTGGCAATTCAATTCCTGGCTTGGCAGCCATTTTTTTGCTCATGGCATTGTGAGAGAGTAAGAGGAGTAAGAGAGTGAGAGGCGTTAGGATGCCAGATGCCAGACTCGCAGACGCCAGACTCTCGATTGAGACGCCAGATGCCAGACGCGCAGATGCCAGACGTATTGTGCTCGTTTTTTTTTTGCAGGCTCCGCCTGCGACCTTCGTTTGATTTTTGATTAAAAAAAACAAACGTTGTTGGTAGCCTCTAGGCTGCCGACGGTTAAAGCATTAGAAACATGTTCTAGTGCAAAATTGTGACATTAGCCTCCTGGCTACAGGTAGAAATCACCTCTTCGCCTTCGCCTCAGCCTTCGCCTCAGCCTTCGCCTCAGCCTTCGCCTCAGCCTCAGCCTCAGCCTTCGCCTCAGCCTTCGCCTTTGCCTTCGCCTCAGCCTTAGCCTTTGCCTCAGCCTTCGCCTCAGCCTCAGCCTTCGCCTTTGCCTTCGCCTCAGCCTTAGCCTTTGCCTCAGCCTTCGCCTCAGCCTTCGCCTCAGCCTCAGCCTTATGCTAATATTGCGTTTCAAAATAATTTTCTCATTTTAGTACCCACAGAAAAACCAACTATGGATTCACTCTTCACCTTCCTCCTGATCGTGCATATCTTCAACGGCGCTACGGGGCTGATCGCAGGTACCATAAATCTGATCCGCCGGAAAGGTGATTTGCTGCACAAGCGAATTGGTTTAGTGTTTACGTATGCGATGATCCTGGCCGGAATTTCTGCCATCATTCTGTCTATACTTCATCCCAATAATTTCCTGACGATCGTCGGTGTCTTTACGGTGTACATGGTTGGCACTGGTTACCGGTACATTCGTCTCCGGCTCACCGAAGTGGATAATGACCCAAAAGCATTTGACTGGTTTCTGACCGTATGCATGGGGCTTGCCGGACTTTTGTTTATATTCATGGGCGTAAGGGCACTCATTGCATCCGAAACATTCGGAATTGTTTTAATCGTTTTTGGCGTGATCAGTCTGCTCTTTGTCAGGACGGATCTAAAAAATTATCGCGGCAAAGCCGAGCATCGTAACTATTGGTTGCTCGCACATCTGCAGCGTATGACGGGTGGTTACATTGCTGCGCTGACAGCCTTCCTGGTGGTCAATGCCGATAATTTTCCATCTGTAATACCGGGCATTGTATTGTGGCTTTTACCAACGGCTGTGTTGACCCCGTTGATTATCATCTGGTCCAGGAAGTACGAAGCCAGAAACGTGAGAACGTGAGAACGTGAGAACGTGTGACGCCAGATGCCAGACTCGCAGACGCCAGACGCATGATGCTCGTTTTTTTGCAGGCTCTGCCTGCGACCATCGTTTGTTTTTTTTATAAAAAAAACAAACGATGTCGGTAGCTTCTGGCTGCCGACGGAAAAAACATTGATTTCATGCTCTAGTTAAAAATTGTGACAGTAGCCTCCTGGCTACAGGTAGAAATCTTCGCTGGCGGTGAGGACACCAGGCCAGCGGCATCCGTGTCTATTCCTGCTCCTGTTTCTCTAGGTTGCATAGCGCCATGTCCTTTTGCTTTATGCTGCCCTATGTCCTATGCTCTTCGCCTCAGCCATCGCCTTTTTCATTTTTCGATCCTTTAGATATGAATTATTCACTTTCTGTCTTTATATTTAATTTCAAATTATTTACAACTATGTGTTAAGCTGATAGCAATAAAAATTCCATAAAAACCAAACTCATGAAAAGAAACCTCCTTCTTGCCAACTTGCTCCTGTTGAGTATGACACTTTCTAGCCAGGATGCCAAAGACATTTTAAAAAGATCAAAGGAAAAATGTCAATCCATTACCAATGGATACTATGAAATGACCAGTCATGAAAAAGCTTTGAGTGGTCCGGATACGACGGTCAGCAGTAAAAAATGTTATTTTAAAAAAGGGAAAGGCAAAAAGGCATACCCTGAAGTATTTCATTTGCAATTCATACATGAAGGACAACATGCCACCTCTGCACTATTCACCGGTGAAGAGTTAGTTACTTTTTCACTCCAGGACAGCACTGGAATAATATTGAGTGTGGATAAGTGGAAGCGTGAAGTCGACTCGTGGATAGATAATTATGATTTCTTCGAACCATTTACATCCGGGAAAAGCCGCCCCATGCCCGGGAAATCTGATTATCGCGAGTCCTCATTTCAGATGAAGTTGGTGGGTGAAGAAAACGTAAGCGGTTATAACTGTCACCATATTGAAATAAGTGAGGTGCCCACCATGGAGAAAGGATCAGGCCTAAACCTGATTGAATATGCCCGACACTTTTGGATCAATACTAAGGACATGATGCCTGTCCAGTATTCGGAGAAGATAGCAATGGTGATGAACAAGGACACAATGATTCAGTACGATCTAGTTACGGTGGATCGGTATGAATTGAATATGCCTTTTGAAGAAGATAAAGTATCTCTATCTGTGGTGCCGGCGTATATCAAGCTCAAGGAGTATACGCCATACGTCAGGCCTGAGCCATTGCCGATTGATACCATCGCACCGTTATGGTCATTTCCTTCCCTCACGGAAGATACGGTTAGACTTGAGGGCCTGAAAGGAAAACTGGTGCTCCTTGACTTTTTCTATAAATCATGCTATCCTTGTATGCAGGCATTGCCGGCCCTCCAATCTCTTCATGAGAAGTACAAGGACCAGGGTCTGGTCGTCATCGGCCTTGATCCCTACGATGACAAAGAGGACAATCTGCCTGATTTCCTGACCAAGCGCGATGTCGATTATACCGTCCTCTATGCATCAAGGGATATCGCCAAAACCTACAGGGTAAACGGATACCCCACCATGTTTCTCATCGACAAGCAAGGCAAGATCATCCACATCCAGGAAGGATACGGAGAGGGCACCGAAGCCCGGCTCGAAGAAATCATCCTCAATAATCTGTAAGAGAGTGAGAACGTGAGAACGTGAGAACGTGAGAGCGTGAGATGCCAGATGCCAGACTCGCAGATGCCAGACGTGTTATGCTCGTTTTTTGTGCAGGCTCCGCCTGCGACCTGCGTTTGTTTTTTTGTAAAAAAACAAACGTTGTTGGTAGACTCCTGGCTGCCGACGGTAAAGTCATTGATGTCATGTTCTATTTCGAAGTTATGGTAGTAGCCTCCTGGCTACAGGTAGAAATCTACGCTGGTGGTGAGGACACCAGGCTAGCGGCCAGGCCGTTGTTGGTGTCCCCACCAACGACCAGCAGAAATCCCTTAGCTGGTAGTGAGGACAGTTCGACTACGCTCTCTGCGGCGCACCAGGCCAGCGGCATCTGTGCCTATTCCTGCGCTTGGAGCCGACGGTG
>DAOOCD010000146.1:0-8929 GCA_035408225.1 Cyclobacteriaceae bacterium
GGTTGGATCCATAATGACTTTCCACACGTAACCTCGAAGTTCAACGGGGTTCTTTCTATCTTGAGTAATATAAAAATCTAAGTCTTTATCTGGCATCTTGATTGGCTCTCCGAACCTAATAAAATAAGCCGGCAAACAGGTGCGCAAATAGATTGGCAGGGGAAAAGGATTAGCCCTGACCTTATGCAGGCTTAATGAAATTGTGGAACACCCATGACTGAGAAATCAAAAATTAATAGAACTAAGGCATTTTTTAAAAATCCCAAATTTCATTGGATAATGAGAGGATAACCGGATAATTTATTTCAAACAACCTATTAAAATCGTTAGGGTGACTATCGAATTTAATAGCAGAATTGGCATATGGAGACTCAAAAATAGAAATGTTTAACAGGATATTCTAATAAAAACAGGCGATAAGCAATTGAACTCCAGGTGTCAGTTTGTTAGGATTTTTGTACTCAATTTGTTATTATTAACATGCAAGAAATTTTTATGACTTGAGAATTGATTTACCAAAAAAAGATAAAGCTTTTTCTGGCATATTTATCTATTGAATTTGTAATAGCGAATTACTACAATTTCAATCTGCGAAAGACTGAAGGATAAAAATGGAAATAAACAAATTATCATCATGGTTATTGAGTTCTTCTCCATATACGGAATACAATACGCGCCTTGAATTGCTTAACCAGTCTCCAGATGATTCAAATGTACTTGCGGCACGCCGTAAGATGATCGCTCACCCTCAAATTCAGACTCTACTAAAAGAGGTGGTACATTGGCCGGGCAATATCCTGAAAAACCATAAAGATGCCAGCCATTGTTTGCACAAATTGGTCTTTCTGGCTGATATAGGCTTGCGCTTAGGAGACCCTGAGATCGGTTTTATTGTGGAAAGAATTCTGAGCCATCAATCACAAGAAGGGCAATTTCAGGTATTGGTGAATATCAATCCTACTTATGGGGGGACGGGTGAGGATCAATGGTCATGGATGATATGCGATGCCCCGCTTGTGCTTTACACTCTATTAAAATTTGGCATGAGTTGCGATGATGAACGAATTCGTAATGCCAAAGATTATCTATTGAGTTTGGTCCGGGAGAATGGCTGGCCGTGCTCAGTGGCCCCGGATTTGGGAAATTTTAAGGGTCCGGGTCGTAAAGCGGACCCCTGCCCCTTAGCCACGTTGGAAATGTTGAAGGTTTTGGCTTTGGTCCCGAATGTTGAGCCAAACATTGTCCGAACAGGCATTGATATGATTTTAGGAATGTGGGAGAAGAGAAGGGAACAAAAACATTACCTTTTTGCGATGGGAACGGATTTTAAGAAACTCAAGGCTCCCTTAATTTGGTTCGATATTTTACACACCTTAGATGTACTAACTCAGTTTCCTTGTGCGGTAGCAGACCCTCGCTTACAAGAAATGCTAGTTATTGTAAGCAAAAAATCAGATACATATGGTCAATTTACGTCCGAATCAGTTTGGACCCCCTGGAAAGAATGGGATTTTGGTCAAAAGAAATTGCCATCACCGTGGTTGACTTTCTTGGCGCTACGAGTAATGAGACGAGCGAATTATTCACAGAATTAATGTGTTAAGTATCTTCAATATAATAAATCAACAACTGTGTGGATATACAATTTTTCCAACAAGAGTCCCTACTATAACAATTGCTAAGTGATAAAACGGGGAGAGGGGTTGGCGATTCGTTATTCTATAATTTCTTTAACCCTGCGGCGAGGAAATTGTACTCGTGATTGTAAGATTTCTGACTTTGCCATTTTCTGCGAAAACAATTTATGAATTAAAACTGTGGAAGCCTCCAGCTAGATTTAGCAACCGTCGCGGACAGATATTGGCAAATTCCAATTCATGGTAAATTTCCATATCATGCTTATCCTTGATGGGATTTAAGCTCTTCCTCATTTTGCAGCAAATTTGCATTGACTAATGGAAGGATCAGTTCCATGAATGTAGATAGCGGCATTCTTTCCTTTGCGTGATTCCAGTATTGCGCGAGTCCATAGATCATCCAACTCGCAGCTGTTGCTGCGATCTCAGCAGGAATATTTGATTCGGTTTGATTAAGCCAGGCCATGAACAGATCTTTTATTTGTTCCTTTACCTGAGCTTCCATAAGCGGTTCAAACTGACCACGCGGCGATTTACATTGACCGCTTGCTTCACGAATGAATTCGCATACCACTTGAATTAAGGCGCGCAAATTGTCTTCGCTATAGTGGCAGGCATTCAGTGTGCGTTTTTCGATTTCCGCCCTGAATTCCTGGCGGATTTTGAATTCGAATAGGGCATATTTATCCGAAAAATGAGCATAAAACGTGGCCCGATTAATTCCAGCTCGTTCGGTAATGTCCTGGACTGAAATGGATTGGAAATCCTTTTCATGAAGAAGATCCGAGAAAGCACCTTCCAAAAGTAGTCGAGTGCGTTTGATTCTGGGATCGATTTTATCCTCAATTACTAGACTTGACGACATATTAACTCCTTCGTCGTTTATCCAACAAATTTCGTATTTTGGTGATTGACAAAAATTAACAATACTTGTTTAATAAACAACATATGTTGTATTAACAACTAATGTAGTTTACTATAAACTTAACGGAGTGTCAATATGGAAGATATTTTACAAATCACTTTAGAATTACTGGCCGCCACGTTCAGCTTTGTTGTAGCCCTGTTTCTCATGAAAGCGACCAATCGGTCACAACGATGGGAAGATGTTCGCCTCGTGTCCGTGCCAGCCCACTCCCAGCTTCAAAAATTTACTGTAACAGACTTAAGGAGCTTATCGGATGACATCTCAAATTGAAAATAACACCGTCGCCCCAAATGAACAGTATTCGCGGTTGGCTAATGACACCCAAATCATGCGCACCGCTCAATCCCTAGAGGCTCACGGCATCCATGCTATCATCGCTGCGAATGGCGAGGAAACTCGAACGAAACTGCTGGAACTATTACCGGAGGGGGCGGAAGTTTTTCTTGGTAGTTCCGACACAGTGAAAGAACTCGGATTGAAAGAAATAGTTGACAACTCGGAGCGCTTCAATTCAGTCCGCGTTCGACTGGCCAAAATGGACAGCAGCACTCAGAACCGTGAGATGATCAAAATGGGTGCAGTGCCAGAATACATCATCGGAAGCGTTCAAGCTGTGACCGAAGACGGGAGCGTGGTTATCGCTTCCAACACAGGCAGCCAACTGGCACCTTATGCAGCATCTGCAGCTCATGTCATCTGGGTGGTCGGTTCGCAAAAGATTGTTCGAACACTTGAGGAGGGTTTTGAACGTGTGTACCAGTATGCACTCCCGCTGGAAGATGCCCGACTGATGAAAGAATATGGGATGCACAGTAGCGTTAACAAAATGCTAATTATCCATAAGGAAGTCATCCCCGGGCGGACCACCATAATCCTGGTGAAGGAGAAACTGGGTTTCTGAAATGAAATATGCAGCCATCCATCACCAGGATGAAACAAAGGCTCAAATACTTTCAAGCTCTCGTGACGACCGCAATTGCCCCTGTATGCAAATTTGTCCTGAATGACTGCTATGCCATAGTCGGTACCCAACCTTATGAGATGTTTGAAAAGGCTTTAAAACGACTGATTGAACGAAAACTGAAAGTAGGAGACAAAAATGAATTCTAACAACCCAACTTCATTCCCCGAACGCAAACGCGCCAGGCCGGCAACCAGTCAGGGTATGCCACACGCTCAAATCGGCATCCGACCCATAACGGCGATTAACGATGAACTGTTCCGGCGATCTTTCTCTTTGCCTATGGTTCAGAACCGTCCCACGGTCATCTCAGTCCCGGGAGCGCGCGCGTTATGGTTGGATGAGGGTTTACCTCTGGCTCACCCTGAAGTTATCGCGCGTGGGCGCGAGTTTGCCCACATCCATCCCGATGGCAGCCTGCATCTTTCGCTGCCACCAGAACGCGCTCGTGAAGCTGTAGAAAAAGGCTGGGCTGAACCCCATCCGATCGCCAATTATATCGGCATCGATGGGATGGTCATGCTTTATACCCCATTAGATCAAGAAGAGCTGGAGGTAGTTTTTCAGTTGATCGTTGAATCATATACCTTTGTTACCGGTAATTCTTTTCAGCCGGAAAATGCTCTCCAACAAGTTCGAAGGAGTAATCCATGATTGTTCCTCAGCCGATTGCTATCGCTTCTCATCGGATCCACCCGAATACCCGGCCTGGCTATGTCCATCTCAAGGTGGCCGATATCGAACGTCAGCTCGCTTTTTATCAAAATGTGCTGGGTTTGAGGTTGAACTGGCGGAACAACAAAAGCACCGGGTTGGGCGTGGCAGGAGAAGATATCGTCCGGATGACCGAGATTCCCAACGGCCGGCGATATCGCGGTGTGACCGGCATCTACCACTTCGCTATCCTTTTCCCCAACCGCCGCGAGCTGGCCCGAGTGGTTGCCCGCCTTTTCACCCTGCGCTGGCCCAACTACCCAACGGATCATGTAATGACCAAAACCACTTACCTGGATGATCCGGAAGGGAACAACATCGAGTTATATTGCGAGTCGCCAGAGGATGGGATTTCTGAAGTTGTCAATGGAGAGTTCATTGCCCGCCATTCAGACGGCACGCCCAGTGATGGGCGCGAGCCGCTTGACCTCGATGCGTTGTTCTCCGATCTTAACAAAGATGATCCCCTGGATGTGCCTGTACCGATAGAAACACGCATGGGACATTTCCACCTCTATGTAGCAAACCTGAATGCAACCCGGCATTTCTATCATGAATTGCTCGGATTCGACGATATGGGCATTGCGCGAACCTTCCGGATGGGCATGGTATCTGCCGGGGGGTATCATCATCACATTGGATTTAATACGTGGCAAGGGGAGGGTGCTCCGGCGCCGCTCTCTGATGGTTTGGGATTGAAATATTTCACTTTCAACTTGCCGGATGCTGAGGAACTCAACCGCATGGATGAGATGCTTCGGGAAGCGGGGGTGGAATATGAGCACCATACTGACGGCTTATTCTTACGTGACCCTTCCCAAAATTCTCTGCTCTTAACAACCACCGAACTGGTGAAGGAGAATAAGTGACCCATGACGAACGGTGAATTGAAGGTTGGATCGCTAGCGCCTGATTTCAGGCTGTCCTCCAGTGGAGGTGGCAAAATCGAACTCGCCGATTACCGCGGTCGATCGCGCGTGGTATTGTTCTTCGTCCGCGAGTTTAATTGAATGCAATGCCGAACACATGTCGCCCAGTTGGGGCGTATGCGGCAGGGATTCGGGAATGCAGGCGCTGAAGTGCTCATTGTCCTGGGAGACTCCCTGGAGCGTGCAGCCAAATATGCTGAGCAACTCAAAGCACCCTTCCCCGTTCTGGCCGATCCCGAGCGCACGGTTTATCGTGCCTATGACCTGGACCGGGTAGCCTTCGTCATCCAGCGCACCGCCTCGGTGATTGTGGATCGAGAAGGCAGAATCCGTTATATCAAACGCGCCACCAATCCAATGGAATGGCTGCGGGAGAGTCGCGAATTGCTAGCGTTTGTGGAAGGTTTAGAAAGAGAAATCTGATCCCACAAATTCAAACCTCGAAACCTGTTATGAATGCGGTTATCTTCGAGGAGCGGAGATTTACGATCCATCTATTGCTAATCACAGGTAAATTAGAATGAACAATATAGAAAGCCGCATGAACTTATCCATTTACCATCTGATCCAGTTTCCCAGGACCTACTTTCCCGGGAATGGGCTAACCCGATACCCCGCTATCCTGGCCCTGCATGGGCATGGCGGCAGCGAACGCGACCTGATTGGGCTGGCGCCTGATTTGCCTGAAAACCTGCTATGGGTCAGCGGGCGGGGACCGGTGGTTTTTGCTCCCGGTGCTTACGACTGGTATCCCGTCACGCAGTTCGGCCGCCCCGACCCCAATTTGCTTGAGCAAGCGTTGGGAAAAATAGATCAATTCATCGGTGAACTTTTAGAAAATTACCCCATTGACCCTAAGAAAGTCTTTTTGATGGGCTTCAGTCAGGGCAGCATGATTTCAATGTCATTTTTGCTAACCCGTCCAGATCGAATAGCTGGCGTCGTTGCCCAGTCTGGTTACGTGCCCATGCAGTCTAATCTAGCGATTAACCTGGCGGGGATCAAAGGTAAGCCGGTTGTGATGACCCACGGTTTCGAGGACGCGAGCATGCCGCTGGATTGGTCGCAACAGTCCCGTGATTACCTGTTGAATCATGGCCTGGATGTGGAATATCACAACTTCCACATGGGCCACACTATCATCGCAGAATCTCTGGCTGCGGTGCGTAAATGGTTGGAAAAGCAACTTGCGAATGAATAGAAAGCCGGATTAATCTATCCCCGGGCGCTGCCTTGTGCTCCGGAAAAGCGAAGCGGCGCATGATCTTGTTCCTGGGCGGCAAAAGTACCTCTTTGGAGGATTCTTTCTCCGCAGTCGCAGTGGTTCAGAATGACAGTCCATTTGCCCTGCAGCGGCAACTTGAGTCAATTAAATTGCGCGCCTACTTGATGGCAGGTAATCGGTTATTTCACTTTTTTATTTTCGCCAAAATGCACTTTTCAGCGATTTCTACGGCACCATCCCAGCCGGTTGATGAGGTATTCACACACAAATCGTAATATCGTGCATCGACCCAGTTTTTTTGCGTAAATTTTTTATTGTAAGCATCCCGCTCTTGGTCATTTGTCTTAATAAGTTTTCGAGCATCCTGTTCTGTCAATTCATAGAGCGTACACAAACGCTTTACTCGATCTGAGTGATTTGCGGTCAGGAGAATTGAAACATGATTGGGGTGATTCTTAAGAATATCCCAACCGCAGCGGCCTAAAAATATTGCTGAGCTTTTTGAGGCTATTTTTTGAATGGTTTCGCATTCTGTCTTAAATAATTCAGAATCAGATGGAGCGAGTTGGGGAAATTCAGCAATAATTATAGGGCTCAATCCAATCATCGAGCGATTAAAATTATCCCAAAAAGTGGTTAATCGCTCCTCCCTCCTTTCCACTTCACTTTCCAAAATATTCAGTTGTTGAGCTACACTTTGAATTATCTCTCGATCTAAAAACGGGATTCCTAATCTGTCGGCTAATTTTTCTCCGACATATGCCCCGCCACTACCGATTAGATGACTAATAGTAATCGCCAAATCTTCATTTTCCATATGAACCTCACATTACATAATCTGACCTCATCCTGCACACAATGAACGGATAGTAAGTCAATATTCAATACTTTCGTCAATTAACTATCATAATTTCATATAACATAAAACGCAAATTAATCGCCGTATTTATTTCGAGATTTGAGAGGTGATTTTAATTTTTCATTTATTGTTTATTCGCAGATATTATTTCAAGTTTTTATGGTCGGTTTGATGACACGACTCGTTGATCAACCTCTCATTATCGATTTTCCTCAATGATCTGGCACTGCTAATAGAAAAAATGAGGAACATTGAATACAAAATAAGCGCAACAACCACAACGGCAATGTCTAAGAAAGTTAGAGGAGTTATATTCCCAATATAAAATTTAGCTTTAGGATCTTTCATGAAATAGATCACAATATTTAGAATTATTGCCAAAGCGCGAATTTCAGTTGGCCCTAATTCACCAAAGGATATTTGAAAAACATTATTGGTATATGTGGATAGATAAGTATAAATTGAAAGTAGCAGATATCCAATCAATGCAATCAAAGCCAATTCCATACTTAAATAGGGTGAGAACCCTAATCCCAAAAAAATCAATAAAATACTGATGGCGTCAATTATATGGTCGATAAAGAACCCATATAAAGGTCGCTCAATCTTACGTTTGCGTGCCAGGGTTCCATCCAGGCTATCTCCAAACCAGTTCAGCAAAAACCCGAAACTCGCGAGCCAAAGAAAATTTATATTTATATTCGTTGCACAATAGGATATAAAAATTAGAAAGGATGCAAACAATCCCAGACCAGTCAAATGGTCAGGGGTGACCCAGGCAGGTAAATGTTCCGCAAGCCAATTTAGTGCGGGGCGTTCCAAAGGTCCAAGGATTGTGTTGTTAATGCGGATGTGATTCTTCTTTTCCATTTTTTCTCCGATTTAGTAAGGATCAAGAATCTTAAAGCGTAAAAGAAATTTAGAAGGCAGATTCCTTTTGTTTATGTAGAAGTGCACGAAATGCGGCCATTCCCAAAAAAAATGGAACCCAAAAAGTGATCGCTCGAAATGCAAGAGTGAGAATGGCGGCAGATTCGAGTTCAACTCCCAAAGAATTTAGCGCCAGGGTCATCATGCCTTCCATGACCCCAATCCCAGAGGGGGTAGGTGAGATAATCGTAAATAGGTAACCCAAAGTAAAGCCACTTACTACAACTCCCAGATCAAATTTGAGTCCAAATGCAAGAAAAAGTAAGGAAAGTATAGAGATCAGAATTACTTTATTCACAAACGCAAGACCGAGTGGCAGAAACAACAGCCGAATATTATTATGGATCGTTTGGGCTCCAATATGAATTTCTTCTGAGAAATGGATGATCTGTTCATCGCTTATACTGATCTTTTTGAAAAAAATACGAATAATCCGGTTAAGCATCTGAAAGATTACGCCCAGGATTTTTTTCAATAAATCAATGTGTTTACTACTTAAGAATATTATCAAAATTAATCCACTGATGATCCCTCCCAACAGGCATGTGGCAGCTATTTCAAACCAGGTTAGCGGTTGGTGCGCCCGCAAAATAAGAAGACCAACAAGAGAAGTAATAAACAACGCAAGGTCATCAAACAAGAGATAAAGCATGCTAGCAAATGTTACCCGTGCGCTTGAAATGCCCTTTCCTTTTGCATCCGATATGAACAGCAATAGCGTAGAACTTCCTGCTGAAGGGGTAATG
>DAOOCD010000147.1:0-8860 GCA_035408225.1 Cyclobacteriaceae bacterium
GGAGGGATCGGTACGCAACCAATCCAGGATAGGCATGAAGTTGTAGGTAACTACTTTAAGCCCGCCTGCTGCTACATTGCGCAAGCTGGTTTTGTAGTTCTCAAGGTATTGATGAAAGTTTCCCGATCGTTTCTTAATATCTTCATGCACCGGTAAACTTTCGATCACCGTCCAGGTGAGTCCGGCCGCTTCAATTTCTTGCTTTCGTTTCTGAATTTCTTCTGACGTCCAAATCTCACCCACCTGGATGTGATGCAACGCGGTAACAACTCCGGTACATCCAGCCTGACGAATGTGGGCTAAACTCACGGGATCGGCTGGACCGAACCAGCGCATTGTTTGCTCCATGAATACTCTTCCCTGATCTGACATAATACCAAACTAAAAGAAATTGATTGCAGAAAAAAAGAGTTTCACTATATTTCAATCACTTACTTCATCACCTTGGAGCTTTACCGCTCATCAAGTATTCTGCCAGTATAGTTAATCTGCTTTTAGTATTTACCGTGCATGGGGCAGTTTTTTATCTTAACTTGTCGGATAGTATGATCATTACTAACTGTTTGATCATATTAAATAAACCCTACCTGGTTTTGCTACGTTTTCTAAACAGAAATTAAATTTATTCCAACTAGTCACCTGACCAACTGTTGAAAAGTATTTTATTTTATACGATGCTATTGATGTCATTGGCTGCATCAGCTCAAGTGCTCGAACTAAAACTGGATGGTAGCGAACAAGGAAAATCTCTAACCACCGTTCTTGGTGAAATCGAAAGGAAGACCAATGCCAGATTTTATTTCCTTCCCGAGTGGATTAGTCCGATTACATTCCAGCAAAGCTATGTAGGACAAACCCTTGGCGATGCCATTGATAATCTCTTTCTGGGTACGGATCTCAACTACTTTGCTATGTATCCCAATTCCCTGGTCATCATCAAGGACGCTACGCAATTAATGTTGCGAAAGTCGGCCATTCAAAGCGCCATACGTCAGAACAAAACAATCGAGCGACATGTGTTTGGCGAGCCGGGTAAGTCGGGGAAGTCGCGCATTGTTATTTCAGGTCGGGTTCTTGATACAAAAACCAGCGAACCTTTGCCGGGTACTAATATTCAGGTAAGTGATACGCAATACGGAACTACAACAAATGATCAGGGTATTTACAGTTTGTCGCTTGCACCCGGAATTTATGTGTTGAATTTCAGTTTCCTTGATTACGAAAATAAAGTGATTGATCTGGCTGCATATGCCGATGGGGAAATCAATCTTGACATGGATAAGATACCTTTTATGCTTGATGAAATTGTTATCCAGGACCGCGCTGAATATGAGTTGACATCCCGAAAAATAGGAGAAGTTCAGTTAACGATGGGTAACATGAAACGGGCCCCGGCATTGATGGGGGAGGTCGATTTGATCAAACAAGTACAAAATTTGCCGGGGGTAACCACGGTGGGCGAAGCGGCAGCAGGTTTTAATGTACGGGGCGGCAGTGTTGATCAAAACCTGATTCTCTATGATGGATTACCCGTGTTCAACAGCTCGCACGTGTTTGGTTTTTTATCCTCCTTCAACCCCGAAGCGGTTCGGGATGTTTCATTCTATCGCGGTGGGATACCCGCTGAATATGGAGGCCGGGCTTCTTCCGTATTGGACATCCACGCAAAGGACGGGAGTTTTGAAACCTGGAATGGAAATGCGGGCATCGGTTTAATCACCAGCAACCTAATGATAAATGGCCCGCTAAAGAAAGACAAAACCTCATTGCTTGCCTCCTTCCGATCGACTTATTCCGATTGGCTGGTTCACTCAATACGCACTGACTATGTTGATTTGACCAACAGTTCAGTATTCTTTTATGATGGAACGTTAAAGCTTACTCACATTATCGATGAACGCACACGACTTTCCTTTACTGGTTATTCCAGCAAAGACAAGTTTCGCCTGATGGGTGATTCTACCTATCAATGGAATAGCCTGCAAGGTTCGGCCAGACTGGATCACCAGATTTCGGCCCGGTTATCTTCAGAGTTTATAGCAGGCATTAGTTCGTATGGATACAGTGTACTCAATACGGAGCCCCTCACAGCCTCCAAACTTTCATTTAAGATTTTATCAACCGTACTTAAAGCGGGCTTCAACTATCAGCAAGGTAATCACAAAATCAATTTCGGGTGGCAGTTATTGCATTACCAGTTCGATCCAGGCTCACTCAAACCCACTTCACCGGAATCCAATGCAAAACTATTTTCCGTTGATAAGCAGTACTCCATTGAAAATGCACTCTACGTAGCCGATGACTGGTCCATTAATCAAAAGGTCTTTGTTGATGCCGGCATCAGGCTGCCTATATTTAGTTCTTATGGTCCGGCATCGGTAAATGTTTACAAAGAGAATCTACCTCGAGATCTCGCTAATGTTGTTGATACCTTACATTTTAGCAAAGGCGAAACTATTAAAACCTATGTTGGCCTTGAACCCAGGCTCTCATTCCGGTGGACACCCAATCTCACCTCCTCATTGAAACTTGGATATAGCCGTGTGTATCAGTTCCTGCAACTCGTCACTAATTCAACGGCCGTTACACCTGTAGATATCTGGCAGCCCAGTGGGTATTACTTTAAGCCACAACAGGCCGACCAGGTTTCGTTAGGCTATTTCAAAGACTTCAAACAAAAAAAGTATGGAGCCTCGGCAGAAGTATTTTATAAGGCCACTCAGAATATTCTCGATTTTAAAGACGGTGCCCAACTGATTTTAAATACCCATCTCGAAACAGATTTACTACAGGGCAAAGGACAAGCGTATGGAGTTGAAACATTCCTTTCTAAAAATACGGGCCGCTTTACGTGGTCGATGAACTATACCTTTGCGCGTACCTTCCGCTTAATTGCCGGCCCTACAAGAAGTGAGTCGATTAACAAAGGACAACAGTATCCGGCTAATTTTGATCAACCGCACATTGCCAACGTTTCATGGAAATATAATCTTTCGCGCAGACATTTCTTTACTGGCAATTTTACGTACCATACCGGCCGCCCTGTTACCATTCCACTTTCTGCATTTGCCATTGAGAATACTACGGTTGCTTATTTCTCGGACCGCAATCAGTATCGGATCCCAGATTATCATCGTTTGGATCTGGCGCTTGTTATTGAAGGCAATCACAAGCGCAAAAAGATAGGATCTGGCACGTGGGTGATTTCCGTATACAATGTATACGCCCGCAAAAATCCGTACTCAGTCTTTTTTAAAAGTACCGGGGGCGGACTTCCTAAACCGTATCAGCTCTCGATTATAGGAACCGCTTTTCCATCCATAAGTTATAACTTCAAATTCTGATGAACCTTAAAACATTTTTTTGGAGGATGAAGATAAGATGGGTTGTTGCCTTCGTGCTGGTAAGTGCCTGTGTAGGGCCCATTGATTTTAAAGTTCCCAAAGAAGAATTTCTAACGGTTGTGGAAGGGATGATCAGCGATAGTCCCGGGCCTTATACCGTCACAATTTCTAAAGGGATAAGCCTCGCATCAGACTCAACGTATCGCCCGCCTGTAACGAATGTTAAAGTGAAGTTATTTGATGATGAAGGAAACACGGAAGATTTTACGGAGGTAAAGCCGGGAGTGTATTCAACCGGAGGAATCATTCAGGGCCAGGTAGGTCATAGTTATTATATCCGCATGGAGACAGCCGATGGAAAAATCTTTGAGTCTGAACCTGACAAAATAAATCCTGTAGGGGAGATAGAGAATATCCGGTATGAATATGAAGCCCGCACCGTTGTTAAGACGTATGGGGAAATTGCTGCCAATGTGTTTAAGATTTTCGTGGATGCCAATGCGGGCAGTGGCAATGGAAATTATGTGCGGTGGAAATTTACGGGAACTTATAAAGTGGTTACCTATCCTGAGCTTCGAATGACCTATACCCCGCCTTATACACCTTACAAAGATCCCGCCCCTTGCAGCGGATATATATTAGTAGGGGGGCCCACTGGAAGTGGTGGGCTGTTGGAGAAAGTGGGCGAATGCGAATGCTGTACGTGTTGGGTTAATGAGTTTGAGCCATTGCCGCAGCTATCCGATACCCAGCTGATCAGTGGCACTCAGTTCAATAATATAAAAGTAGGTGAGGTGCCGATTAACGAAGTTGTATTTTACGATAAGTACATGGTGGACGTGGAGCAAATGAGTTTAACGAAACAAGCCTATAACTTCTTTAAACTTATCCGTACGCAAAAGCAAGGAGCTTCCAGTTTGTTTCAACCGCCCTCAGGTGAAATCATGGGCAACATCAACCCGGTGAATACCAATGAAACCGTGGTTGGAATTTTCTGGGCTTCGTCTATCAACAAGAAGTCAATCTTTATTCTGCCCAGTGCTGTTCCGTACAACATTGTACTGCGCGATTCTGTTTTAAATCCGTGCACAAATTATCCTAATTCATCCACCATTAAACCGGAAGGCTGGGAATGAGGAAAGCCCTGATTATACTGTTGATTAGTACTTCATGGATTAGCTGGTCGCAACCAACTACCACAACGCTGGCACAAAAGTTTAACGCCTATCAAGCGGTATGGCCAAAGACAACGTTGCACTTGCTGTTCAATCAGGAAAAATTTGCACCCGGAGATACGGCCTGGTTTAAAGCTTATTTTCTTACCGAAGATTTACTGGGCGTTACGGGCAAACAATTGATCGAAGTGAACCTGGTTGATTCGAGTGGAGAGTCTAGATTACACTTTCTTTTTGCCGTTACGAACGGGCTCGGTTTTAACCAACTCATATTTCCTGAAACGCTTCCGGCTGGTATTTACCTTGTGACAGCGCATAGCAGTTGGATGAGAAACTTTGCTTCGGATCGGATCTACAAAAAGAGAATTGAGATCGTACAAAATAATACCCTGCTGGCAGAAGAAAGTCCAGCGCTACTGGTGGGTGTTGAAGGAGGGCACCTTATCAGCAACATTGAAAACAGGATTAGTCTTTATACCAACCAAAGTTCAACCCTGCAAATCATTAATGAAGCAGGAGCGGAGCTTGGCCGTGCAACGCCAAACAAGCAGGGTGTGTGCAGTATCAGGTTCACGCCCCGCCCCAACACTCCTTACTTTGTTCGAAACGTAGGCGACACGAATACGACTGCGCTGCCAGCCACCGAAGCAGTTGGGTACAGCCTGCGACTATTTACCGATGGCGACAAAACAAAAATTAGAATCTCAGCACCAGCACCTGAAGAAGTTACCCTGATGATTACTGCCAGGGGTAAAGTCTATCATTCGGCAACTGTTACCGCATCGAACGAAGTCTTGCTTTCCCTGCCGGACTTGCCGGAAGGAGTGGCCCACATTTCATTACTCAACGCAGCTGGCGATCTGTTGGCAAGCCGCGACTTGTATACTTCAGGCGCTGGCGTGCAACCGAAGATTGATCTTGATAAGAATCAATTTCAACCCCGTGAAAAAGTGCGGGTAGAGGTTTCGCTTACAGATAATGGCCAGCCTGTTGAAGGTGAATTTGCAATTAGCATACTCAATGCCGGATTATTTTCGAACCCGCAACATACACTTGCCGATGAATTATTCTTTCCGGGATTAACAGAACGATTCAACCTCGACCGGTCTGATTCCTCCTGGTTAACTACGCTCGACAACCTGCTGATTTTGTTTCCTGCAACATTACCGTGGCCGGAGATAAAAGACCCGAATAAGAAACCCCGCTACCCGTTTACCGCGGTTATTGAAAAAACAGGACGTGCATATTACCCAGGCACACTAAACCCTGTGCCTGATAACACACAAATCATGTTTTATCTCCAAAAGAATCTCATCATGCAACAAACTTTTGCGATGGACAGTGGGCGGGTAGGGCTTGTACTTCCAGATATCTATAGTCTGGATGAGTTTTTTTATGTCGCTCAGATCAATGGGAAGCAGATTCAAAACCTGAAGATTGTGTGGGCAGAAGACCCTATGGTTTTACCTCAAGCACCCGTTTCGCGCGAAACGAAAGAGGAGGATTCCTATGCAGCCTTTATAACCCGAACGAGGTTGATTAACAAATCCTTTACCGAATTCTCAACGGATGCCAGCCGTGTTACCCCAGAGTTTGAGGATTCGAATTTTGAAGAAGAGATCATGGGCGCCAATATTACTGTACAGGTGCAAGACTATACGCTGTTTCCAACCATGGCCGAACTCGTTAAAGAAGTAATCCCATCCATGTATCATCGCAAGACAAAGAAGCGGGAGATTGTTCGGGTGGGCCTGCTGCCACCTATGATAGAAACCAATGACCCTGTTTATATTATTGACGGCATTGCCACCTCGAACACAGCCTTCTTTCTATCTCTTAAACCTGCCAACGTTGTTACAATAAAAATTTTGAGTGATCCCAGGAAACTGGTACCCCTGGGCCTGATGGGTAAGAACGGACTCGTGATTGTACGTACTAAAGCAGGCAACGCCCGCGAACCACTGGATGATAAGGCTAAAATCATTACTGGGTTAAACAGACCTTTACTATTTACAACAAATGATTATTCAACAGCCCGTGATCCCCATCGACCCGATTTCAGATCTACACTATATTGGAACCCCCTGGTAAAAACCGGTGCGAATGGTAAAGTTACAATAGAATTTTATACATCGGACGACATCGGAACGATGCACATTCGCATTAACGGATTAGCTACTGGTGGAAAACCTTTTTCGGCAGGGCAGGAGATCTTGATTTCTGTTCCTGAAAAGGAGTGATGTCATCTTATTACCAGGCATGTGCCCATATTCCAGTCTAACGTATTGGTAGCGGGGTCATAACGACCTACTACCTTAGAGTCTTCGACTGAGAACCACACTTTACCATTAACAAACATTATTCCGTGTTTTCCAATTAAGTGTCTTGTATCGATGTTGGCAATGCTTTTTGGGCAACCGGGTCGATCACGTTGATCTCGTAGGAGCGACCAACATCGGAAAGATTGTATTTATTCCTTGCGCGCAGTTTATTTTTTCAATTCATGACTGCCATCATTTTATTCGTTCTATAGAAAGTGCTTCTTCGTTATAGATTCAGCAGGTGAAGGACATGAAAAAAATTCTTTGTCCGGTAGATTTTTCAGCGGCATCGCAGGAAGGCGTGGAGTATGCAGCCCATTTGGCGCAAGCCCTTGCCTGCAGTATCACCTTATTTCATGTGCGTACCACCATCTGGCCCGAAGCCCGGCAACTCGATTACCTGGCCGAACTAAGTGATGAAAACATTCGCAATTTACTTACCGACTGGGGCGATGAGTTAAAACAGCAATATGGCATTGCCTGCGAATCATATTTTGAATCATCTACCGAGACTTTTGAAGAAATAGTTGCCACACAGGCGCTGCATCACGACCTGGTGGTAATGGGCACCCATGGGGCCGATAGTTTTTTCAGCTTTGTGTTTGGCAGCAATTCATTTCATGTAATTGAAAAGGCCAGGTGCCCGGTGATTGTAGTACCGCGTGGGTGCCAGTACCAACCATTGAATCTCATTGTGTATGCGTATGATCCGGATACCAATCCGTTGTTTTTTGTGGAACAACTAAAACAGCTGACCAGTAAACTGGGCTGCAGTGTTCGTGTGTTGCACGTAGAGGAAAATCCAAAGGCTGAGGTGAGGCGCAGAATGGAGATTTTGAAGGAGGCGATCAAAGCGCGCGAATCGAAGTACATCAAACTGAGTTTTGATTTCCAATATTCAGAAGAAGTTAGCTATGCGTTGAACACGTATATGAAAGTTCACAGGGCCGAGATGCTGGCGCTTTCTGTGGAACATAGGACGTTGATGGATAAGCTCTTTACGGAGGATGTTGTGAAGCAGATTAGTCTCACGGCTGATTATCCGGTGTTTGTATTCTGGATGTAGGTTGGGCAATTGAGAATGATAAGTAAGCAGTAGGCAGTGGGCAGTAGGCAATTGACAATTGACAATTGACAGTTGACATAGGCAGTAAGCAATTGACAGTTGACAATAGGTGAGCAATTAGCAATAGGCATAAGGCCTTTAGCAATTCGATAATATGCAATAATAGAGTGTTAGGGTTAGAAATACTATTTAACATAATATAAATTATATAACTCTTTCCTCGCTAAGTTCCTGACGCACAGTTCTATAATTATATTATGTTAACCATCCCAGCGTGCCATTGCGCACATGCCTTTGCTACGCTGGTCTGGGGGTTTTAGGCTTCGATTTGAAGTTAGGGATTTTGCGCACATGCCAACGCACAGTTATATAATTTGACGTTATGTGTAAATAGCCGCTCAAGGCCGCGCTCATCCGGGCCGTGCACTGCTTCGTCCTTGAGTGTCTATTTAAACGATAAAGATTGAGCAGGAAAGTTTTTTGCCTACGCGCATGAATGGCAACCAGCCGCGCCAAGCATAAGTAATGCAGGCCGCGCATGCCAGGCTCAGGCCAAAGCCAGCATTACACATGCTTGATCCAACGCTTTAAAATCAATTCAATTGAGTTATGATAAAGCTCACTGGATTAGTTTATTAGGTTCGCCATAGCTCACCAGAACTTCAAAGGTGTTCGCACCTTATTTTTCTTTTGTCCTTTTTGCCTTGATGCAAAAAGAACGAAAAAAATCAAGAGCCAAATATGCTTCCACGCACATGCCATCGCGCCACCCCGCATTTGGCTCAGGCCACCGCGCATAGGTTACTTAACATAATACAGACCAATGATTAAGACCCGGATAGTCAGGTGTTAATAATACTTAAACACAACACAAAGTTACGGGCGTGCGGAATAGAAAGCCGCAAGGGTTCGCTACGCCTGCTCATAAAAAAATCTCCACCCTCCCCTCCTGCC
>DAOOCD010000148.1:0-8849 GCA_035408225.1 Cyclobacteriaceae bacterium
GGTGTTAATATGCTCTTCAGCTTTTTCGTAAAGACCCAGTTTAATTTCAAGCCGGGCTATGTTGGTTAATTCAGCTGCGTATTGATAGTCAGTCTTACTATATTTAGATGCAGCTACATAGCTAGCCTTATCAAGAGTATTAGAAGCATCAGCATATTTGTCCGTCAACTCGTAAAGGATCGCCATGTGGTTTAGAATTTCCAAATGATCTTTGTGCCAGGCTCCAATTTGTTTAGAAACTACACTGGTATAACTTTCTTCGTAGATTTTAGCAGCTTCATTTATTTTGTTGGTATTGTCTAAGTAGAAGTTAGCCAGGTGCAATCGTGCCAGGTGTGTTTCCGGGGCCTCGGTTCCAAATAGGCTTTCTTTTATTTCTATAATATCCTTAAGATACTTTTCTGCATTGGTGTAATTTTTTTTGTGCAGGGCTAATCCATAAAGGAAATCGCTGACGTTTGCTGTTACAATATTGTTATGAGGTAACGATGCCGTATTAGCAATGAGATTATTCGCCTGGGTCTCTAGATTTTTGGTTTTATCTTTATCCAATTTGGGATCAAACTCTACTGCTTTAAGTCTAACATTATATATACTACTGGCGTTAAAACTTTTGTTTATCATTTTCTCATACTCCAATTTGGTGTTGAGGTACTTGGCCTGACTATTTTCTTTCTGTAGTTCTTTTAAATACTCCTCATAAATGGAAATGCCAAGATAATGAGAACCGCTGTGTTTGATTTTCAGGTTATTCAACGTGCGACTGTAGTCCAGATCTTTAGGAAGATTTTCGTTCCCGTTTTCAACCAGAATATTGGCATTATAAAATTGATTTCTCACAAATGCCAAACTGGATTCATCTAAACTTCTTTTTATCCAACCTGCAGCATATACAAAGACTGAATCAGCACTTTTTAAACTTCCCTGCTTTCCATACGCATTGCCTAACAGAGTCAATAGGTTGGCATAATCATTAAACCGTACAATAATTTCTTCTTCCGAAAGCTTACGGCTTTTCAGATTGCCCTTATCGTCAACATAAGTTTCCTGTTTTACGGCTTTGCCCACAAAATACTTTTCCTGTTCATTTAATAGTTCAATTGCTTCTTTGAAATAACCTTGTCCGGTCTGGGCTTCCGCAAGGGCTAAACTATATTGCCCTTTAACAGCATCTTTCATGAAGCCACCATCATCGAGCACTTTTCTGGCCTGCTCAAGAAATTCGCGCGCCACCCGGTAAGATCCATTCAGGTTATGAAGTTCAGCTGCCTCTACAAGTTTTACACCGTATGCCTGGCTGTTTTCCTTATCAATGCCCTTACTGCTATTGAGGGCAATCTGTAAATTGGATTCAAACTCAGGAATATACCCAGAGGCCAGATAATATTTAGCTTGCAACATGTAGTACGTAGGAGTGTAAACATTTTGCTGGCCTAATTTTTTGAATGCTTTCTTTTTGAATTTTGCCAGCGAACTCATGGCTTTTGTGTAATTACCTGCTTCATAGTTCGTTTCGGCAGCTTTCAGCATTTTATCATACTTGCTTTGGCCCACACCCTGAAATGAACCAAGTAGTGCAATAAATATCAAGGTGATGTGTGAAATGCGAAATCGTTTCATAACAATGAGTTTTCCATTTTAAAAGTAAACATTTCTAACGGCTGTTACCAATGAAACTTCATTTCGATGCCAGCAGGAAATAAAGAGGCTTATTCTTCCAGTAATTTCTGCAAGATTTGTTTTGCAGACTCGGAAACAGGAGTGCCAGGTCCGAAAATTCCGGTCACCCCGGCTTTCAATAGAAAATCATAATCTTTAGGTGGGATAACACCGCCTGCTACAACTTTAATATCAGGTCGACCAATTTTTTTCAAGGCATCGATAAGTTGCGGAACCAACGTTTTATGCCCGGCAGCAAGGCTGGAGGCCCCAATTACATGCACATCATTTTCAGCAGCTTGCTTCGCAACTTCTTCCGGTGTTTGAAAGAGCGGGCCTATATCAACATCAAATCCTAAATCCGCAAAACCGGTAGCAATAACTTTTGCTCCACGATCATGGCCATCTTGTCCCATCTTAGCAATTAAAATTCGCGGCCTTCGACCATCCAACTCAGCAAACCGATCGGAGAGCGCGCGCACAGCTTCCACTTCTTTCTGATTTTTCATTTCCCCCGAATATACACCGGAAATAGATTTGATAGTGGCTTTATAGCGGCCAAAGGATTTTTCCAGGGCAGAAGAAATTTCTCCCAAAGTTGCCCTATGTCGAGCGGCTATGATTGCCAATTCTAATAAATTTCCATTGCCAGATTCAGCAGCTTGTTCCAATGCCAATAGAGCTGAAGTTACTGCTTCCTGATTTCGTTCTTTCTTTAGGTGTGTGAGTTTCTCAATTTGTTCATTTCGAACGGCAGTATTGTCAACTTCCAAGATCTCAAAATCCGCAACCTCTGTAGTTTGATAGCGATTAACTCCTACGATCACATCAATGCCTGAATCAATGCGGGCTTGCTTAGCGGCAGCAGCTTCCTCTATTCTCATTTTTGGAATGCTACTTTCAATCGCACGGGTCATGCCACCCAAACGTTCAACTTCCTCAATCAAAGCCCACGCTTTTTTCACCAACTGTTCGGTAAGGTATTCTATATAATAGGATCCCCCCAGGGGATCTACTACTTCGGTAATGCCTGTTTCTTTTTGAAGAAATAATTGTGTGTTGCGTGCAATGCGTGCCGAAAAATCAGTGGGTAATGCAATGGCCTCGTCTAATGAATTGGTATGCAACGATTGTGTTCCTCCTAACACCGATGCCAATGCTTCGATGGTAGTACGGGTTACATTGTTATAAGGGTCTTGCGCAGTCAAACTCCAGCCAGATGTTTGGCAGTGCGTTCGCAACGCCATTGACTTAGAATTTTTAGGATGAAACGACTGAACCAGCTTGGCCCATAAAACTCTTCCAGCTCGCATCTTGGCAATTTCCATAAAGAAATTCATGCCAATGCCCCAGAAGAAAGACAGCCGTGGAGCAAAATCATCAATCGCTATACCTGCTTTTAAACCAGCTCTTAAGTACTCCAACCCATCAGCTAAGGTATACGCTAACTCAATGTGGGCTGGTGCACCAGCTTCATGCATGTGATACCCACTAATGCTGATGCTGTTAAACTTAGGCATATGTTTAGAGCAATACGAAAAGATATCAGCCACAATGCGCATCGATGGTGCTGGGGGATAGATGTAGGTGTTGCGCACCATAAACTCCTTTAAAATATCATTTTGAATAGTGCCATTGAGTTGAGATGGGTTTACTCCCTGTTCTTCCGCTGCCACAATGTAAAATGCCATGATGGGAATCACTGCACCATTCATCGTCATTGACACCGACATCTTATCCAAAGGAATTTGGTCAAAGAGAATTTTCATGTCGAGCACGGAGTCGATGGCCACTCCGGCTTTGCCTACATCGCCTGCTACCCGTGGATGATCGGAATCATAACCACGGTGTGTAGCAAGATCAAAGGCAACCGATAATCCTTTTTGCCCTGCAGCCAGGTTACGTCTGTAAAATGCATTGGATTCTTTTGCGGTGGAAAATCCAGCATATTGTCGGATCGTCCACGGACGAACCGTGTACATCGTAGCGTAAGGTCCACGCAGAAAAGGTGCAAGGCCAGCAGAGAAATCTTTTAATGAATTAGTTTTCAGATCATCCTTCGTAAGGGAAGGTTTGATTTCAATTTTTTCAGGCGAAAGCCAGGGAATATGCTTGCCGGAACTTATATCCGGATTAAACTGATTGAATTTTATTTTTGAAAAGTCTGGTTTCATATCGTCATCTTCGATTGAAATTTCTGCCAGGCTTTTTCTGATAGTTCTGCGGTTAGTGAATCGAGGTAGTAGGAGCCGGCAGTAGGATCGGCTACGCGTGAGAGATGAGATTCATCGCGAAGTATAGAGGAAACATTTCTTGCAATCCGGCTCATCATTTCAGTACTGTGATCTTCGGGTTCTATTGTCAGGCTATCGCACCCACCCATAATAGCAGCTAAGGCAGACGTTGTGGATTTAATAAGATTGCCATGTGGTTGAAATTCTTCATTTAACCATGCAGTTGAAGTAACATGGATATGAAGAGGTTTGATAGTAGTGACTCCATAAGCACCTTGAATCTGATACCATAAATACCTTAGCGACTTGATCTTTGCAATTTCGAGAAAGAAATCAGTGCCTATTGATACAGAAAATGAAAAATCATTGATCGCTTCATTTACTGAGATACTTTGATTGGTTATCAGATCAAGAACGTGAACGGCTTTTTCCAGCGCCTGTGCGATTTCATCTTCAGCATTCTTTTCATTGTGAACCAAAATACCCAGGTGAGAATAACTTTTAGATTGATGACTAAGAATTTTTTTGAGATCCGTAGTAGGAGGGATCTCCCAGAATAGACTGCCAGTAATCGTGCTGGAAATCTTTTCTTTCTCTACCCAGTCCCTAAAATCAAAGGCGCTTTGAGAAAAATTACTGTGAATCAGAAATGAAATCGTGCAGAATTCTGGTTTTATGTAGTTTAAAAGGACATCAAATTGAATATTGGCTTTAAGGGGTTCAAACAAAATTCCATCGGCACCACTATTAAGGTAGTGGAGTGCTAATTCATGTGCACTTTTTTCGTCTGTTACAGCGATTCGTGGAGTGTTCATCCAACTTCGCGCTCCATAATGTGGATTAACAGCTGGTTTGAGTGCGAAATTAGAAAAATCGTGTTTTGATGATTCTTGATAATAAGGCTTGATTTTTAAAGAACCTTTTAAAACACTGAGCTTTTCGATTGGACCGGCTCCATTGAGCTCAAGCCGGGCCGCTTCCAGCCAATCTGAATAAGATGGGGTGCTAAAATTGAAGTCAGGAAAATTTTCTGAAGTCTTGTGATCCATGAATTCGATTGAAATTCAACTTTCAAGTTGATGGATAGTTATGAGTAATGCAATCTTTTTATGATTTTCGTCAGGTTTCATTACGCCAAAAAAATCTTCAAAAGCAAGACTGATTTTTGTTTTTTTGTTCTTCTAATTTTTCACACCTTTGTTTCCCGCCCCTAAAAAAATTGGGGCTTTTTCATCAAACTGCAAGCTAAGAGTAAATGGTAGTTGATTGCGCAACCGTATGGAGTGACTGTCTCGAAGTAATTCGCAAAGAAGTAGACGATCAAAATTTCAATACCTGGTTTAAGCCGATAAATCCAATCAAAAGCGAAGATGATGTACTTACTATACAAGTGCCTTCGCAATTTTTCTATGAATGGCTTGAAGAACACTATGTACCCGTACTTAAAAGAGCTATTCATCAGGTGTTAGGTGCCAATGGAAGGTTGGAATATTCAGTAGTAGTAGATAGTGGTAATCAAAAAAATCCTCCGTTGATGGTTAACTACCCCAACGGCAATGGTATGAAGCGTAATCATCTTCAACCCATGAATGGAAATGGTGCCCACGAAGACTATTCTCCTTTTAGCTTTAAGGCCCTGAATCCGCAAACCGTAAACTCAAGATTAAATCCTAATTACACATTTGATAATTTTGTTGAAGGTGATTGTAATCGGTTAGCGCGATCAGCAGGTGTGGCCGTTGCGAAAAAACCAGGAACTACTTCCTTCAATCCATTGATGCTTTATGGAGGTGTAGGGGTTGGAAAAACACACCTGGTGCAGGCAATTGGTAATGAAATAAAGAAGAACCTTCCTGAGAAGATTGTTTTATATATTGATCAGAATGATTTTACGAGCCAGTTCTTAAATGCCTTGCAAAATCACAAGATCCAGGAATTTCAAAATTATTATTTGCAGGTAGATTTATTGATTTTGGATGATGTTCAGTTTCTTGCTGGTCGTGAAAAAACGCAGGAAATGTTCTTCCATATTTTTAATCAATTGCATCAGTCTGGTAAGCAAATCATCATGACCAGCGATTGCCCGCCTCGTGATCTTAAAGGATTTCAGGAGCGTTTGCTTTCTCGTTTTAAATGGGGATTAACCGCGGATTTGCAAGAACCAGATTTTGAAACAAAGTTGGCGATCATTCATAATAAGATGCAATCCGATGGAATCGAAATTCCTACGGAAGTAGCCGAATATCTGGCCTATAGTGTAGATACAAACCTGCGCGATATGGAAGGCGTTCTTAATTCATTGCTTTTCCATGCTACATTGCTCAAAAAGGATATTGATCTGGAACTTGCCAAAGAGGTATTGAAAAATATCGTAAAGGAAATTCAATCGGACGTAAGTGTAGATTTTATTCAGAAGACCATAGCCGATTATTTTAAAGTGAGCCTTGAGCAAATGAAAAGCAAGGTGAAGAAACGTGAGATTGTAATCCCGCGGCAAGTGGCCATGTATTTTTGCAAGCGTTACACACAACTTACCTTAGCGCTAATCGGAGAAAATTTTGGAGGCCGTGATCACAGCACTGTAATCCATGCACTAGAATCAGTGGAGGACATGATGAAGACCGATGCCAATTTTAAAAACAGTGTAGACGACCTGACCAAGAAGTTCAAGTCGCGCATGACTGGCTGAGAATCAAATTGTATTTATTTCTTATTGAAGGTAGAAAGAAAGCGGAACTTCCTGTTTCGAGCTATTTAGTCCTACCATGTATACACGGCCTTTGTATTTGTTAAAAAATTCAATTACATCCTGTGGATCTTTAACCCGTTGGCGGTTGATGTAGGCGATAGTGAAATTCTCGGGTAGTCCCAGCTTCTTAAAAACTCCGTCTTTAATATTAAATACGCGCACCCCGTAATCCACTGATTCCAGACTGGCACCCACCGTAGTGTCAACAAATATTTTTCTTTTCACAAGGCTAGTATCACCGTTCTTGTTTAGCAGTGTTAGTACTGCATTGTTGGTCTTATTGTTTCGAAGAAATGTTACGTTTATCTGATCTCCCGGATACCGGTAGCTTAACTCTTCTTCAAAAGCACTTTCGCTGTTGATTTCAACGTTATTGATTTTGATAATGATATCTCCCTCTTGTAAACCCGCATTGTCTGCAGCTCCAGGGCGATCTACTTTACCAATCAAAACTCCTTTGAATTCTTTTACATCCCCATTAAGGCCATACTTCTGTGCATTTTGATAATCATATTCTATCACACGGCCACCAAAGATCGCTTTTTGTGGTACCCCATGTTTGATTAAATCTTCGACTACCTTTTTAGCAATATCAACTGGTACGGCAAAGGCATAACCTGTGTAGGATCCGGTACGGGAAAGTATAGCAGTATTTATTCCAACCAAATCGCCATTTTTATTTACCAATGCGCCACCGCTATTGCCAGGATTAATGGCAGCATCAGTTTGAATAAAGGATTCGATTGGAAAGCGGGCATCGACAATATTAATTTTACGGCCCTTGGCACTTACAATACCAGCAGTAACTGTGGAAGAAAGTGAGAATGGATTTCCCACTGCCACCACCCACTCACCAACAGAAAGATTTTTAGAACTACCGATGGTAACAGCGGGTAGGTTAGTTTCTTTGATTTTCAATACGGCAAGATCTGTTGAGGGATCTGTTCCGATTAGTTCAGCATCGTATGATTTTTTGTTGTAAAGCACTTGAATTTTTTCTGCCGATTCGATCACGTGATTATTTGTAACGATGTAGCCATCGGCTGAAAATATTACCCCTGATCCACTGCTTACCTGGGTTTGTGAACCATTCCCTCCAAAAAGGAGATCCCAATATGAGTATGCCGAGCTGCCTTGTGAGATACTATTTATGTAAACTACACTAGGAGTTGCTTTGCGCGCGGCTAAACTAAAATCCACGTTTTCCGATGGATTGACAGCTGTTTGGGCAGGATCGATAATGTTTGGACGATATACTTCGGTAGGCTTATAGTCAGATACTTGCGCCAGATTTTCTTTTTGCTGACGTGCTTCTTTTTCCTGTTGGTAAGAATACAAGGTATAGGCTCCTGCCAAACCGGCAATAAATCCAATAATCACAGTCTTCAGCGTATTCATACAAGTTCAGATTTTCAGTATCCAACGATCTATTTAAACTTATGTTACCAGGTAACAAACTTCTCTCAACTCAAAAACTATCCCAAATTTTAAAAACGGAAGGTTTGTCAGTTTCGGGTTAGCTTGCACCCTCACTGCCTTACGCTTATTTTTGCCCCTATGGGTATACGTTCAGTGCTCGCAAAACCATTCGCAGCCTACATCGCGAAGGAAACAAAAGAATGGTCATTAAAACCAGTTCAGTATCAGCAAAAAGTTTTTAATCACATCATTGAAGGTGGCAGGGGCACACTTTTCGGAAAGGATCATGGCTTTGAGTCCATCCGCACCCACGAAGATTTTAAAAAGCAGGTCCCCATTCGGGATTATGAAGATTTAAAGCCTTATGTAGAGAAGGTTTTGCATGGCGAATCGGATATTCTCTGGAAAGGAAATCCAGCCTATTTTGCAAAGACTTCAGGCACAACCTCAGGCACAAAATATATACCCATCACAAAAGAATCTGTTCCTAATCATATCAACAGTGCACGCAACGCGTTACTAAGCTATGTACATGAAACCGGGAATGCTTCTTTTCTGGATGGTGGATTAATCTTTCTTTCTGGTAGCCCTGAGCTTGACGAAAAAGCTGGAATAAAAACCGGCCGTCTTTCAGGTATTGTGAATCATCATGTGCCGGGGTATCTGCGCACCAATCAAAAACCCAGCTATGCTACCAATTGCATTGACGACTGGGAGACAAAACTGGATAAGATCATTGATGAAACGATCCATGCCAACATGACTTTGATCTCGGGTATTCCACCCTG
>DAOOCD010000149.1:0-8766 GCA_035408225.1 Cyclobacteriaceae bacterium
AATATCGCCTTCTTCGGCAGAAGCGAGCGCTGAAGTTACTTTTCCTACCTGACGGAAAGTACATTCGATATACCCTTTCCTGGTGGGAGACGAAGCAATACAGAAGGTCGACTCGCCAACTCCGAAAATGGAATATTCCCCAAACTGACCGGCTTTGAAAGTAAAAGTTGCTGCATCTTCTTCATTGATAAATTTTAACCGAAAAGTCTTTACACCCGGTGCCTCATGGGTAATTTTTTCGATCCTCATCTGGTAAGGTATGTAGATGTTTGGATTGCTCATGTTAGTGTGATCTCCATTTATGTGATTTACAATTTTATAATTTTCATTTATAAAATGATCATTTTCTATAACGCGGTGACAGTATCTAAAATATTGATCCCGGCAGGGCATGAACGCGAACAACGCCCGCAACCTACACATCCGGCTATCTTTGATTTATCGGGCATGTACCGGAACTTGTGAAGGATTCGCTGACGCCAGCGTGTACCCTGATCAGGCCGGGGATTGTGCCCCGAAGTGTGCAGGGTGAAGAGTGAAAATCCACACGAATCCCAGCAACGCAAACGGGTACCCTGACTTCCGTGTGCTTCGTCCTGAATATCGAAACAACTGCAAACCGGACAAATATACGCGCAGGTGCCACATCCCAGACAAGCCCTTGATTTTTCGGCCCAAAGAGGGTTCTCAAACAATTCCTGGAGTTTAGCCTGAATTTCATCCTGGTTGAATCGGGGTTCCACCTTTGCAAGGCTCTGTTCTTTTCCTTCTGCCGTAGAAGCTTCAAAGAGTGAAGAGTTTTCTTCAACGACTTTCTTACCTTTTTCCGTGATGATTTCGGCCAGGAAATCGCCGGTCTGGAGTCTGGTGAAAAGAATATCGCTACCGGCAGTATTACCGGGGCCACCATTTACCGAGGTACAAAAGCAAAACTCATCACAGGTATTGCAACTAAAACTCAACACCAACAAATTCTTCCGGCGCTTGACATACAGGTTATCGATATAATCCTTCTCAAAAGTATTGGTCATGGGAATGAATGCAGCCGCATCGCATGGACGTGAACCCCATAACACCACCTCGGGGAAAGGATTGCCGGTGGGATCGTTTATCAGAATGCCATCCTGTGTCTTCTTATAGGAAAAGACCTTTTCGTAGCGCGGAAAAACAACTTCTTTGGCCGAATTGGCCGTTAGCAGATAATCCCCGGCTATTTCGCCGAATTTTTCCACTTTCTGAAATAAGATACGTTCCCCTCTGTTTTTTGGAGCGTACATGGTTTTTCCCTTTTCGGCCAGATTGTCGAATAATTTCGACATCGAAGGTTCGTTTATCGAATAATTCCCGGTTTGCATAACTACCTTATAAATGATTCTTTATCATCAGGATCAAAGCTTGAAAGCATATTGGGTTCGCTGATTTTTGGCCCATAATCGCCAAAACTTTCGGATAAATCCTGAATCAGACTTTTGTTTAACAGATGAATAGGAATACCCAGAGGACAAGCATGATAACAGGCTTCGCAATCGGTACAACGCCCGGCAAGATGCATCGCCCTCATCACGTGCCATTCGAGATTACCCTGCAGATGAGAAGCCACAGGGATCCACTGTGGCTGGTTGTTCTCGATAGTACAACGTGTACAGTAGCACAACGGACAGGCCGCACGGCAGGCATAACATTTAAAGCATGGTTCAAGCAACTCCACCCAATATGCGAACCTCTCCCCTACCGGCATATTCTTAATCTCTTCAATCTTCTTCAGGTATTTCTCCTCAATTACAATTTTGTGATCGGACAAAAAAGATTCAATGGCCTTGAATGAGCTGAATTCAAGCAGTTTTCCATCGGGATCGATGCCCAAAACAACCAGATCGCCTTCGGTAAGCTGTTGTTCGGCAACCAGCTGAACAATGCTTCTCAACACCGGAAGCGGAGCTACAATAGCAGGTTTTCCAAGCTTCCTGATCTCCTGTTTGGTAAGGTATACAGCCAGATTTTGAATGCACCGGTTGTCGAACATCAACTGTTCACAACCGGCGGGTGTAGTTACAAAAATGGCTTGAGGTCGTTTTGCCGATCCCAATCCATAACCGATTACCACCTGAACTTCGTTCGCTTCGAGCAGTGATGCCGCTTTCTTTATCAGTTCGTTCATACCTTAGCCTCCTTTTTCAAATGAACAGCCACTTTTGCATAATCGGTATATGGTCCCAGTTCGCGGATGTTGTTCACGGTAGTGTTCGCAATTTCAGCCCACTTGGCACCTTCTGCAGCTGAAACCCACGAAAACTGGATTCTGCGCACGTCAATTCCCAGAAAATCGAGCAAGCTCCTGAAGGTAATCCAACGCCTTCGGGCATGAAAGTTGCCTGAAGTGTAATGGCAGTCGTTGGGATGGCATCCCGAAACAATAATTCCATCAGCACCTTCGGCAAAAGCCTTTAGCAATAACATGAAATCGATCCGCCCGGTACACGGGAAGCGGATAATTTTTACATTCTGCGCATATTTTATCCGGCTGGTACCGGTCAGGTCAGCACCTGCATATGTACACCAGTTGCAGACAAACGCCACTATCTTCGGTTCAAATTCACTCATAAACAATATTTAAAATCATCATATAGGCACATGGATAAAATCTTTTTTCGGGTTGTCCATACATCTATATGTTTTCTAACATTAATTATTATTCGTCATTCAGCAAAGCCATCACTTCAGTGTACATCTGCTCGTTCGAGTAGCCCTGAATGTCTATCGATTTTGAACGACAGAAAGCCACGCAGGTACCACAGCCCTGGCACAATCCCGGATTTACTTTGGCCACCTTCTTTATTACATTCCCTTTTCGGTCGGTAATCAGTTCTTCGCCGATAGCCTGATACGGACAGGCCGTTGCGCACATAAAACAACCTACACAGGTGGAATAAACCGGTGGGGCTGAACGGTTCACCACAGCAACTACCGGCTCGCGGCTCAGTTCATCCTGTGAGAACAAGATTGCCACTTTGGCCGCAGCTCCTGAAGCCTGAGATACCGTTTCAGGAATATCTTTCGGCGCCTGACAAGCTCCGGCAAGGAAAATTCCTGCAGTATTGGTTTCAACTGGCTTTAATTTCGGATGGGCTTCGGAGAAGAAATTGTACGCATCGTACGAAACATGCATCCGTTGCGCTAACTCCTCCGATCCCGGATTAGCCACTGCCGCCGATGCAAGCACTACCATGTCGGCTTCAATTTCAACCGGTCTGGCGTTCAGCAGGGTATCGACACCTTTTACAATCAGTTTGCCATTCTCTTCATATACTTTTGAAACGCGGCCACGGATGTAGTTTACTTCATCTTCAACAATGGCGCGTCTTGTAAACTCTTCATAATTCTTACCTCCTGCCCGGATGTCCATGTAGAAAATATACGATTTGCCATCATGAACTTTGTGTTGATAAAGCATTGCATGTTTTGCCGTGTACATGCAGCAAATCTTCGAGCAATACGGGATTCCCTTCGCGGGATCACGTGATCCGGCACAGGCAATAAAAACAATCTTTTTTGGAATTTTACCATCTGATGGACGGCGGATTTCACCCAATGTCGGTCCTGATGCCGAAGCCAGGCGTTCAAACTGCAAACCGGTGATTACATCTTTGTATTTGCCGTATCCATATTCCGGAAATTCGGATGGTTCCATGACATTGAAGCCGGTTGCAACGACTACTGCCCCAACTTCTATCTCGATCAATTCATCCTCCTGATTAAAACGAATTGCCCCAGTCGGACAAACTTTTTCGCAAACCTTGCATTTTCCTTGCTGGTAATACCGGCAATTTTCCTTGTCGATTACCGGTTTGTTGGGAACTGCCTGTGGAAACGGCACATAAATAGCCGTACGAAAACCCAATCCGGCATTGAACTCGCTGGGTATCTTTTTCGTCGGGCATTTGGTTGTACATAGCCCGCAGCCCGTACACAATTTTTCGTCAATGCTTTTTGCTTTCTTCCGAATGGTTGCCTTAAAGTTCCCGATGAAACCATCCAGTTTTTCAAGCTCGGAATACGTCATCAGGGTAATATTGGGATGCTGCGCCACTTCCACCATTCGCGGTGTAAGTATACACTGTGAACAATCGAGCGTTGGGAAGGTCTCCGAAAGCTGCGACATATGGCCTCCAATGGATGGATCTTTCTCAATCAGAACAACCTTGTGCCCGGAATTGGCAATATCGAGACTTGCCTGAATACCAGCAATTCCACCTCCTATAACCAGTGCCGTTTTGGTAACGGGAACTTTAATCGGGTACAAGGGTTTATTGAACTTTACTTTTTCAACAAGCATTCGGACGAGATCGATTGCCTTCTTCGTTGTCGCATCGCTTTTATCGTGCACCCATGAGCAATGTTCCCGAAGGTTCGCCATTTCGCACATATATGGGTTTAAACCGGCTTCGGAGCATGCTTTGCGGAAAGTTGGTTCGTGCATTCGCGGTGAACATGCTGCCACAACCACCCCCGTGAGTCCTTTTTCTTTGATCATCTGCTTGATGATGGTCTGTCCGGGTTCGGAACACATGTATTTATAATCGGTACTATACGCTACACCTTCATGCTTCCCGGCCTCTTCTGCTACTTTAACGACATCAACCGTTGCACTGATATTCTCGCCACAATGACAAATAAAAACACCTATTCTCGACATAATCCTTCGTTTAACAGTTAACAGAGAAACTAACAGGAACAAAATGGCGCTGAAGTCCGGCCTCTTTTTCAGACATTCCCATAGCAAGCGCAATGGCCTGGGTAATATACATTACCGGTACTTCAATCTTTGTTTTCAGGTATGAATTGATAGCCGGGCGGCGCATATCGAGGTTAGAATGACACATGGGACAGGCAACCACAATGGCTTTGGCGCCCTGGTTCACTGCATTGCGAACAATCTTGCCAGACAGTTCACCTACGATTTCGGTTTTTGACATGCTAAAACCGGCGCCGCAACATTCGGTTTTAAAAGCCCAGTCGATGGGTTTGGCCCCCAGTTTCTGCATAATCACATCCATGCTCATCGGGTCTTCCCAGCGGTCGGCCTTTATCACCTGATTGGGGCGCACCAGCAGGCATCCGTAATAACATGCCACCTCTTCTTCAAACGGTTTTTTGATCAATTCATCAAGACGGGGGACAAAATATTCTTCGAGATACTGCAATACATTCAGAATTTTAAGCTTGTTTTTCAACGGCATCTGAAGTTTTTCAGCTATCTGAGATTTCAATTTTTCGTCTTCGTTCAATTCGTGCTGGGTCATCACCAATCGATTGTAACAGGCAGCACAGGGAACAACCAGTTCTTCTATCCCGTCGGATTCGGCCAGAGCGAGGTTCCGTGCCGGCAACGATACCGACAGTTCCTTGTTCAGATTATGGGCAGCAGTAGCGCCACAACAGTTCCAGTCGGATATTTCGACAAGCTCAATACCTGCCTTTTCAGAAATGGCAAGAATCGATTCTTTGTACTCGCGTGATGAACCTGTTAGCGAACAACCCGGGTAAAATCCTATCTTCATGGCTTCCTTTTTTTAAGCTGATTTTTAAATAATCGGGAAAAACCTTTTTTGTCTTTGATCTGTTCGGGTATAAGATGAAGTTTTCCCCTGCTGATCATCCCCGGAGCAACCGTCATATCCTGAAAAAGAGTACCCGACCGCAGAGAACGCATCTTATAATCAATGGTCAGGAATAATTCACTTAACCGGCCATTCCGCTTGACGGTGTTGAGAAATGATTTGTGGAAGGCAACAATTTTACGTGCTTCCGGATGTACTTTTCCTTCGACCAGTGAGCGCTGGCGCAGGTAATCCATCACTTTGGGGATGTCGATATCCATGGGGCAGCGCGAATAACAGGTCTCACAGGTTAAACACAACCAGATAGTGTACGACCGAAGTATTTGATCCATCTCTTCATTGGTTCCAGACTGGATCATCCGCATGATCACACTTGGACGAAGATCCATTTCTTCAGCTACCGGACAACCTGCGGTGCATTTTCCGCACTGGTAACATTCCCTGATGTTTACACCGGTTTGCCGCTTTACCTCAATTAATATATTTTTTGTCTCCATAATTGAGTTAAAAATATAATTCAAATCGCTCAATTTACATGATATTTATCGTTGTTGGGCCGGCATAGAACGCAAGTTGCTTATTTTCGGAATTATTCTTTCTGAAAATAAGTTTACTGTTTGTTACTGTTATCTAACTGTACTTTGACCGGGGTTGACGTACACTCGCGTTTGGCATGAGCGGATTTTCTAAAAGAAGTACCAGAGACTGAGGAATAGTAAAAAAGTCCCATAAGCAATGTGGTTAATCACATATTGTTTCTTGACCCTTTAATTCTATTCTTTAAACACCTCTTTTACCGCCTCCAGATACTTCATTCCATTTACCGTATCCGGTTCCAGGTAACTCCCTTCTGTCCATTCGTTCCAGCAATTTATGTTCAGGATTCCGGGACCGTCAGGATCGGCTAATAGTTTCTCTTTAGTCAGCTGCAATGCTTTTTTAAAATTGTCGGGTGTATTGTTATTTATCGTATTCATAAAAGGGTAACCAACATTTGCCCATTCCGAGTTCAGGTCACAACGTGGACTTGAATCCCAGCCCATGGTCACATTAGGAAAATACGGGACTCCATATTCTTCTTTAGCTTTCTCCCAGTGTGAGAAATACTGATCCCTTACCCAATTATAATCCGTTTGTGTTTCAGGCAATTCCGTATGATGAATCCAGACATAGGAAGTGCTTGAATCAAATCCAAGCACTTTGATTAATTCTGGTGTATTGGATGGCGCTTTTTCGACCGGGAGAATTGGATTTCCCCAGGCGACCAGGTTCCAGTGCACACCTTTTAATCCGGCAGCAATTGCTTTTTCGCGCATGCGGTCCATTGCATCCTTAGTGGCTTCCATGCTGCCAAATCCTTCCACAAATCTCTGTATATCGTATATCGAAAAGTAAGCTTTTCCATCTATTTTCCAATAATTAGGTTTGCTGAAATACTCTTTGATCACAAAATCACATATTTCATCGAATCGCTTTGGAGTTACTTTTCCCGGATAGAGTAATTTTTGCTTTGTTCCATAAGTGTATGGGTGAATGTCTAGCCAATCGTGGTTTGCCCACATCAAAGCGAATTTTATTCGTTCGCAGTTAGGGGCTTTCAGAAAGCCTTCGTCGATACATTTGTTCAGGAAAGGACCATCTTCATACATGTACCAGTCGAAAATAAAACAGTCTATTCCATTGTCTGTAGCCGCATCAATCTTTTGGGCCATAACAATGGGATCCTTTTCGTCGCTGTAACCCCAGGCCGGGACATTTGGCTGGTGATGTTCCGGAAATCGGGGTCTGGCTGCTTTTACCAGTTCCCATTCAGACCAACCATTGCCTTTATTGATAATATTTCTTGGATCCCCTGTATGGTAATTTGGGAAATAATAGCATGCAACAGTAATTTTATCAGAAGATTTTACCTTTTTTGCATGCTGACAGGATATAATGATTGCCATGAAAATCAGCGCGATGAAAGATGATATGGCAATTAATTTGTTTTGTTTTCTCATGATTAAAATTATACTACGTTTTAACATTGTAAATCATTCAATTGGTTATGACTAAATCTTTGATTAATGTTGTTCCTTCACCGTTTTCCTGAATACAAATATAAAAATCCTTTAACTGAATTATGGAATGGAGACTTGTCACATATGTGTTATTGAGATAGATACGATATTGGTTTGAATTCGTATCATATTTAAGTTCTAATTCTATTCCTGAATAATAATCAAAGATACCTGAGAGATATCCCCAATCTAACGACATAGAAGTAGTGTTAAGGTTTATCAATGTATAATTCATATCATCTATAAAAGCCAAGAATGCTTGACCCTTACCAGGGAATTCAGATGTATATTCACCAAACTGAATTAGACCTCCTGATCCACCTGCAATAATACCCACATTAGGACTACTGGTTGAGTTTGATTTAATTATAAATGAAACATCAGGATTTTCAGACACTGGGCTATTTAGTTTTAGATGCCGATAAATACGACTATCATAATTTGTCAAAACAGCTTCTCCTGAGTTATTTATATTCCATGTTCCATCACAAAGCCAATTTAGACCCGAAAGTGAAACTTCATCTTCAACTAATTCTTCAAAATTCAGACGATAGTCAAATTTAGGATTTATCATTTTCCTGAGTGAAACAATCAGATAATAAGTTGCTGTTTCGGGAGATTTGATGACAATAAATGATTTTGATGGTGATTCATCTGATGATATTGCCAGGGTATCTTTACTTTTATTCACGAGGTTTAATATTATCTGATGGACCTTGGCGTTTGGCTGTGATGCTGAAATACGATATTCAACATCCTTATTCATTTCAAGTTTATAAACATGTTTATCCTGTTGACTGGTAAGATTGTTATCATAGTAAGGATATCCATCCTTGTTAATGAATGAATGAGAGTCACTGTCGATAGTTAATGTTTCAATAACATCTTTCTCAAGCGAGATTTTTTCACATGAAAAAAGAAATAAAGTGAAAAATAAGAAACAAATTTTAAGTGAATTTTTCATTTGAGTTAGTATTTGGATTGAATATTAAAGAGCGGATTTCATCATTATTTCAATGGTCTGATGCCTGTTGGCAGACAGGGAACCCACATGTTTGAAAATTATATAGATACGTGTTTGTGTATGC
>DAOOCD010000150.1:0-8742 GCA_035408225.1 Cyclobacteriaceae bacterium
TTATCACTTGTACGGACGATTTGGTCCCTTCCATCTCGCTGCTCTCATTAGTTTAGTAACCTTGCTGGCAGGAATATTTTCTGTGTTGCTTCGAACCAAATCGTGGTTGAATTATCACCTGGCATTTATGTACTATTCAGTTATGGGGTTATATGCGGCCTTTGCCTCCGAGGTAATTGTGCGAATACCAGGGCTTGCTTTTGGTCCTGCTGTAGGAATTGCAACCGCAGTGGTAATGATCACGGCTATGATCATCTTTCAAACACTTTCAAAAAAATGGATAAATAAATACTCATCACCTTCACTCCAAAATAATTAACCTAAAATAACACCTATGAAAACAATCACAACATTCGCTTTATTCCTGGCCCTGGCTTCCTTGAGCCTGGTGGCCCAAAATCCAGCAAAAGTAAATCAAGATCAACTTAAACCGTTTAGTTACATGATTGGAAGTTGGAAAGGTACCGCATCAATTCAGCAACAAGGTGGAACATCAATTACGGTCAATCAGGAAGAGAAGATCAGTTGGCAGTTGGATAGTCTGTTAATCAATATTGAAGGTATTGGAAGAGATCCGATAACAAATAAAAAAAACTTTCATGCTTATGCGATCATTTTTTATAATTCTGCTACCCAGCAAGTCGGGATGAAATCTTTCACTATGGAAGGAAGGCAAACAGATGCCTATTTTAAGGTGATTACTGAAAATCAATTTGAGTGGGGATTCGACTTGCCCAACAACCGGGGTAAAATAAAATATCAGATTGCTCTTTCCACAAAGGATAAAACCTGGAATGAGGAGGGCAAATTCTCACAAGATGGTACGCAATGGTTCCCCTTTATGAGCATGAACCTTGTAAAGCAATAACTTTAGAGTGAAAATTTGGATTAAAATAAAAAGTCACCCGTTTAGAGATCAGGTGACTTTTAGAAGTAATAGAGTGATTAAGACTACACCAATTTAGCTTGCTCGGGATCCCAATTGATAATTGTTTTATCAAAGAGGCTTTTGTTGGTAGCCAGGGCAGGACCTGCCGCACGCATACCAAACAAAGCATCTTCCACAATCACACCCTTCTCACGTATTCCTTTATAGAAATTAGTGTGATGGTCAAGGTTGGCGCTGTACTCACGAGGAGCTTTAAACTCCAGGTCAGACTCACTCAAAACCGGGGCTGTCTTTGGATACTTAGCCTTATACCATTTCTCATATTCTTTCCGTTGAGCATCCGAAAAAGTTTCGTAAGAATCCCAGCCACCATAGCCTGGTTCGTTTTTAATCTTATGCCGGATTACTTTAACGGATCCCCAACCCATTTCAATAACTCCATCGGTACCAATTAGCCGCAACCCTTCCCCACTTTCACTTCCATCCACAAAATTTACCCGCATCTGCAAATTGAAAGCAGCATGTTTCTCAGCCTGCGGATAATCGTAGATACCTAATATCACATCGGGTACATCGCGACCGTCTTTCCAATAGCGCAATCCACCTGTCGCCAATACCCGATTGGGCCCCTTAGAACTTGTCACTGCATGAAGTGCTGAAAACAAATGAACAAAAAGATCGCCCGCCACACCAGTTCCATAGTCCTGGTAGTTTCTCCAGCGGAAAAAACGAACCGGATCGTACGGTCTTTTAGGAGCATCGCCAATAAAATTTTCCCAATCAACGGTACCCGCCTGTGCGTCCGTTGGAATCGAATATTGCCACGCTCCATTCGCACTATGGCGATCCATCCAGGTCTCAACCAGAATCAGATCCCCGATAATCTTTGATTCAAATATTTCACGAGTCTTTTCAGTGATGATAGAACTAACGCGCTGGCTTCCTACCTGAAATACTTTACCTGTTTTCTTCTGGGTTGCAATCACGTCTGCTCCCTCTTCGAGTTTATGAACCATCGGCTTTTCGCAATAGACATGCTTGCCCTTGTTCATGGCTTCTATGGAAATGCGATCATGCCAATGATCTGAAGTAGCAATGATCACAGCATCTACATCTTTACGATCCAGAATTTCTTTATAGTTTTTGGTTACAAACAAGTCTTTGCCATACATCTCCTTAGCATGATCCAGACGGCCAGTGTATAAATCACATACGGCCACGAGTTTCACTCCTGGCACTTGCAATGTCCAAAAAGCATTATTAAAACCCATTATACCCATACCTATGATTGCCACATTCACTTGATCGTTTGGCCCATATTCCCTTTTTTCAGGCTTGGGAACATCCAAATAGAAAGACCCTTTCTTTTCTGCACCCAGCAAAACGATTGGCGCAACTGAAGTAGCTAGCGCTGTTCCGGTCACTTTCTTAATAAAACTTCTTCTCGATGATTTTAAATTAGTCATGTCCAATCAACAGTTTAGTAGTAAGTTTGAAAACAAAATCAGTTAAGTATTGCTCTTAAAGATATCAATTTGCGAACTGCTAAAATATCAGGCCAAGGCATATCTTTTAATAACTTTTGTGAGATTTTGATGAGTGGCTATTCATTTATAGGTCTGTCTCTCGTTCTCCTCTTCTTTTCCTGTGAAAGTGTGGAAAAAAAGGAAGAACGCCTTGCCAAACAATACTGTGCAAGCTGCCATGTGTTTCCGGAACCAAAATTATTGCCCAAAGAAATCTGGAAGAATCATGTACTTCCAAACATGGCATTTAGAATGGGATTAACAAATTTAATGGAGGGGGCACAGTATGTGCCAATGCCAGACCTCGTAACCGTTGCAGGCACGTTACCTGGCCGACCCATGGTTTCAGAGGAAGAATGGAAGTTAATAACACACTATTTTGAAAAAAATGCTCCTGACTCACTTGTCATACCCGTGAATGGAAAATTAGAGAATCTTGATTTATTTGAAGCAATAAAACTCTTAGATCCTGATAGGTCTTTACCTTTAATAACCCTGGTTAAAGCAGACACTCTGAACCAAAGAATTTATCTGGGTACCCGTACTGGAAAATTAACTCAATTTAACAGCCGGTTCGAAATAGAACGATCATTTCCATTGTCCAGTCCGCCTTCCCATATTTCAATTAGTAATAATGAGTTAACTGTTTCACTCATGGGAATAATGGATCCTAATGATAGAACGAAAGGAGAATTAAGTACCTATAATGCAGATGGTAATAATCAGGAAATCCTGATTGATTCGCTTAAACGGCCTGTATACTTTGAAGAAGCAGATTTAAACGCGGATGGCAAAAAGGATTTTATTGTTTGCGCCTTTGGCAATTACACAGGTGAATTGGCCGTCTACGAAAACAATGGCAAATCAGAATATAATAAGCATGTAATTTCAACTTTACCGGGTTCGAGAAGAACGCTTTCCCGGGATTTTAATGATGATGGTCTTATTGATATCCTTGCTCTATTTACTCAAGGAGACGAACAAATAACTCTTTTCATTAATGAGGGAAACTTTAGGTTGAAACAAAAAATACTTTTGCGTTTTCCCTCTGTGTATGGGTCAACATATTTTGATATAGTCGATTTTAATAAGGACGGTCGCTTTGATATTCTATACACGAATGGCGACAACTCCGATTACTCTCAGATTCTTAAACCTTACCATGGAGTACGAATATTCTTGCAGGAGAGTAATGGCACTTTCTCAGAGTCATGGTTTTACCCTATGCACGGTGCCTCCAAAGCTGTCGCTTTTGATTTTGATCTTGATGGCGATTTGGATATCGCCTCCTTCTCATTCTTTCCGGACTTTACAAAAAATCCTGATCAAGGGTTTATCTACTTTGAAAATAAAGAAGGGAACTTTTACCCATTAACCTTGCCAGAAGTAACTGCTGGCCGATGGATTGTGATGGACGTTGCCGATATAGACGGAGACAATGATAAAGACATCTTGCTTGGAGCACTCGATTTTAATACCAAGGTTCCAAAAGTCCTTTTTCAACTATGGGAGGAGGAAAAAACAGCAGTTTTAATTCTGCGTAATCGTACCAAATAAGCTCCTTTGAGCCCCATCATTTTTCAGTATGCCGAAAGACTGACAACCCACGTCTGTTTATGCCACTTACTAAATAGGAAGTGTCCCCTTTAAAATAAATCAATGACTCGACCTGTCCATTAAGCAGTAGACCACTTTTAGAAGGTGGCATTACATTAAATGATTGGGAACCAGTACCAAGCAAAATCAACCCTTTGCTGGCATCATAGTAGCCGGTAGAAACATCATAGGTATGATCATTTCCAGCAACCAGAACATCTTCTATCTGATCACCATTAAAATCATCCACAAGCATTTTGCGTATCGGTGCTACCTGGGCAGTGCGCGGTAATTCCTGCCACGTCAAATTCCCCTTATCATTCCAAAGAACAAAACTTGATGTAGTATTCACATAATATGTTCTCTTGGCCGCAATTGTATCCGGATTGAAAATTTCCTTTGCCGTTGCGTAACTAAACTTTGTATAGCTAGTAAATGCTTTTCTGAAAAATGGCGATTGCGAAGCTAACTCATCAAGATAATTAATAGGATACTCCATCATAACACCCTTCTCATCTTTCCAATATGCCGTTGAGACTGGATCGATAAACCCATTTTTGTCCAGATCTATGGAATATACCCGCATAGGATATTCATCGCTTATTGTGAATCGATTGTTTAATCCCAGGTTCCCGGCAATGTAGTCGTCATCCCCATCATGGTCAAAATCCCCTACTGCTATACTAGACCACAGTCCATGCTTACTTTCCATTTTACTGTCAGTAATAACTTTAAGATTCTCTCCTTTTTCATTCTTTAAAATTAGAAGAGAATTCCATTCACGTGCTATCAATAAATCTTCCCAGCCATCACCATCATAATCCGACCATTGTGCATCTGTAACCATGCCAATATCAAAACTTAGTTTATCATCCATCTTTAATTTCCCCTCTTCATTGATGAGAATATAAGAACGGAGTGCCAACGGAAAACCACGTTTCTGTACACGACATCCTATAAAAACATCGCTATCACCATCATGATCAAAATCCAGGACTCGAATAACGGAGGCAGGAAATGGTGGTAGTGGAAGTGCTTCTTTAGCAAAGCCAGACCCTTCCCTGCGGTATAAAAAATGCTGATACTCATCTTCATTCTCAAGTGTATACCCACCCGAAACCGCCAGAACATCATTATCGCCATCCTTGTCTATATCCAAAATTGCCAGATCAGATTCTTGTCCTGTCTTAGCACCCGTAAGACCTTCTACTTTTGATGGGACAAACCTCCGCCCCTGCCGAATAAATAATGTTGTGGGTTGTTCATTAGCGGCACCGATCAGCAAGTCTTCCAGTCCATCATTAGTAAGGTCGCCTTTAGCCATTCTTGGACTAATCTGTGAAAACTTATGAGGCATAATACTTTGACCCTGGAAGAAATCAATGTAATCCTTTTCCGAATCATTAAAATCCACAATGCCACTTGCTCTCGAAAACAAATAATTCTCCTTTTTAGGAGACAAATTATTTCGTGGAACCGCCTCGCCTTCGTTTAGTTTAATCAGCTGATTTGCCTTTACATTCCTTGCCACGGTAGTCATTTTTCCGGATGGCCACGTAACCTTTATTGAATCAACCATCGTTGATTTGCCAAGACCGAAATGAAGTATTGGATCAACAGACGATATATATCCCCGCGATAAAAACTTCTCTGCATACTGATAAGTGCCGTTGCTCCAAAGTTCAACCTTAGATCCAACAGCGGCTAAATTTGAGCTATTTCCCTTTAGGTCAATTCGAATGAAGTTACTCTCATCATTCATCTTTTCTATAGTATTGTTACGATAAACAAATGCCGGGTCGTTGATATTATTGACCACGTAGTCCAAATCACCATCCTGATCAAGATCTACGAAAGATGCTCCATTTGAAAATGAAGGAATGTTCATGCCCCAGTTCTGGGTTTGATTAACAAAGTTTAATTCACCCACATTTTCATAGGCATAGTTGGGTACTTTCACAATGGGAATGCGGGATATCATGTGTGCATCATCCGCCAAAGAACCATACACCTGGGCTTTGTAGTTCGTAAAATCTTTATCGGTAAGATCTTTTGGGAACCCGTTTGTTATAAACAGATCCTTATCTCCATCGTTATCAAAATCAGCAAATAAAGGCGACCAACTCCACTCGGTCTGATAAATACCGGCCATTTGGGCTACCTCACTAAACGGCAACAAGGTAGTATCCAGAAATCCATTGTTAACCTGAAGCATATTTCTGACAAATTGAGGCTCATAGTTATACTTCTCATTATTAATATACACGAAATAACTATTTCCATTAATGGTCTGTTTCTTTCTAAAATACTGCTCAGGCATCATATCCATGGTGATGATATCAAGATTGCCATCATTGTTCATATCAGCCATATCATTTCCCATAGAGAATCGGGAATGATAAGAGAAGTAATCCTTAGATTGATTCAGGAACGTGCCATTACGTTGATTGATGTACAACAAATCGTTGGCGATGTAATCATTTGAAATGTACACATCCGGATATCCATCTTTATTTAGATCCCCAATCGCAATACCCAATCCATATCCTTCAAAAACTATTCCCGCTTCTACGGTTACATTTTTGAACTTGCCATTGCCTAAATTCTGATAAAGATGATCATTATTGACTGCGCTTCCGTTAGTGATTTTTAACCGATAGTTGGTTGGAATCTCTCTATTGATCACATTATTCAATACATACAAGTCCAAATCACCATCCAGATCATAATCAAAAAAAGCAGCGTGCATAGAATATCCAGTATCTGCGATTCCATATTCATCAGCCATTTCCCTAAACCAGGGCTGCCCTTCTTTCAATCCCTGATTGATCCATAATTGGTTTTTACGCATCGAGCTATCCTCGCTCATGGTTGAAGTGAAATATACATCATTCCACCCATCTGCATTAACATCGGCTATACAAACTCCGCTCAGCCACTGGCTATTAGTGAGCCCCTCAAACCCTGACGTGATATCCGTAAAAGTAAAATCGCCCTGATTCAAATAAATTTTAGACAGAACCTTATTCCCCGTGAATATGAGATCCGGACGTCCATCATTATCAAGATCTCCAACCCCGACACCACCGCCATTATACATGTATTCGTAGTGCATTATATTGAAACTATCTTGCTCCAGAACAACATTGTTAAACTGAATTCCAGTAGTCTCACTGCCTACCAGTTCAAAGCGCGTGGTGCTCTTGTCCCTAGAGCAGGAGGAGAAAATGGTGAGCAATAAAAATACAGATAGAAACCGGGCTGAAATATTTAAAATTGGAGATAACAGGGTATTCATGATTGCAATGTTATCAATAACAGATGGTTTTAAAAAAAGGAAGCCGCTATAATTTATAGCGGCTTCCAGATTTTAGAATTATCTAAATACTAGCGGTTTTGCTTAAGCTTACCGTTAGTAATATCGATTTGATTTTGAGGAATTGGATAATTTACATCCTCTGGTCCTACTGAGGCACCTCCGTATAATGAAGCACGTCTGGTCTTCTCATAGGTTAGTACTCTGTTCAACTCTGCTTGTACATTACCCCAACGCTGTAGGTCAAATAGCGATGGCCTTCCATCCCTAACTCTAACTTGCGTTCGAAACGAAGGATTTTAGGAGCATTATCCTGCGTTCCTAAAGTACCGTAAGGTTGTACATTGTAAATAACAGGTGCATCTGGAGTAGATACAAATCCATCAGGATTTGCTGCTCTGCTACGAACCGCATTGATGTTAGCAAGTGCGCCTGCAAGATCATTAGTCTCAATCTGGCATTCAGCCAGCAATAGAAGAACATCAGCGTAGCGAATCAGACGGTACCCATTGGCGGTATAGCCACTGGTCCAGTTACCTGTTTCAGTCAACGCACCTTCCTGACTTTTCTTATAAACTTGTTTTTTGGGTACATAAGGACCGGCATATGATTGGTCGCGAATCCAGTCAGAACCTGTCATTGGACCCCAATCTAAGTAAGCGATGCCTCTTCTACCCACAGTCCAATCCAAACGAGGATCTACTGAGCGAGTATCAGGCGTATAAGCGTCTGCAGGTACTTTTCCCTGATCATCAGTTAACGCATTGGCAGCACTGTTATAAGAATCATCCAGAAATGGTAAGCCACTACCGTCTGTACGGAATGAGTTTGCAAGATCATGTGTAGGTTGAAAGAACCCGCAGCAACCGCCAGGAGATGCACCACTCTTATAAGGGAAATTAAGTACTTCACCCCAACCCGCATTCCAACCACCTGATCCATCATTCACTGAATATTGAACTGTATAAATGGCTTCAAGACCGTTTCTCTTCGAAGCATCAAAAATTTCACCATACTTAGGTTCCAAACCAATGGCACTGCCATCAGATTTCTTGGCAGCAGCAAGCTTTGCACCATTAGTTCCAACAACGGTAGCTAAAATTGCCTTTGCTCCAGCATAGTCTTTCTTCATCTGCATTAAAGCCTTTGCATACAATACTTTGCAAACGGTCGAATTGAAACGTCCGATCTGTGTCATATTTTCAGCTAGCGTGGTTCCTTCTTGTAAATCGGCAAGAATCTGATCACGCACATCAGCATCATTGGTTACTGCAACTGCATCTGTAGTTTCGTCCACATATGGAATACCGGTACCATCCGCTTTTGCCCACATTCTCCAGGCTTCGAAATGATACAAGCCTCTTAAAGCGCGTGCCTGTTTTCTGAATGAAGTTGCTTGCTCCGCAGTAACAGTG
>DAOOCD010000151.1:0-1135 GCA_035408225.1 Cyclobacteriaceae bacterium
ATTATGCAGGATCAAAATACGGTTGATAAAGAAGGGAACGAAGCTGTTGTATCGGGCAAAGGCAGACACGATCCATGTGTGGTGCCAAGAGCCGTGCCTATTGTTGAAGCTATGGCTGCCCTGGTGATCGCTGATTTTTACCTGCGGGCTAAGACCAGTAAACTATAAGATTACCCCTCGGCATCTGTATAGTTTGGACTAAACTGATTATTCGCTATACTTACCTTTCAGGAAACGTAAACCTATTTTGAACATGGAGTTATCCAATACGCCTCAGAAAAAGAGTAAACTTACCTTATATATTATCATCGCTTTGTTTGCGGGTATCGCGATGGGTTTTGTTCTGAATAAAAGCTACATAAGTAAAGAAAATCAATCCATTGCCGCTTTACAGATAACCATTGATGAAGTAACGGAATCTATTGCTGCCACGACCGATAGCGTTACTCACGCACAATTGATTGAAAAGAAAAAAGCCCTGAGCAAAGAACAAAATAACCTACTCAATGAACGTGATGAAAAAGTAGAACCCTTTTCTATTCTGGCTGATATTTTTCTGCGCCTGATTAAAATGATTGTTGCCCCCCTCGTGCTCACTACCCTGATTGTGGGCGTAGCCAAGCTTGGCGATATCAGTTCGGTGGGCCGGATTGGAGGTAAAACACTCTTATGGTTTATCGCTGCCTCGCTTACCAGTTTATTGTTAGGTATGATTCTGGTTAATTTATTCAAACCTGGTATTGCTATGGATCTGCCCTTACCAGACCTTGGTGAGGATACGGGCATCGCACATGTTGGATTAACATTGAAAGGATTTTTATATCACGTTTTTCCGACCAGCTTGATTGATGCCATGGCGAAAAATGAAATTCTTCAAATTGTTGTGTTCTCTTTATTTTTTGGGGTTGCCACCGCTTCCCTTGGTGAACAGGGCAAGATTGTTATCACCTTTTTGGATGCCGTAGCAAATGTAATCCTGAAACTAACCGGATATGTGATGGGTCTTGCACCAGTAGCTGTGTTTGGAGCTATGGCAGCGATCATCGCAAAGCAAGGATTAGGCATATTAACCACCTACTCTATTTTCATTGGTGAATTTTATTTAGGATTACTGCTGCTCTGGGTGATTCTCGGG
>DAOOCD010000151.1:1235-8700 GCA_035408225.1 Cyclobacteriaceae bacterium
CAATCGTATGGCATTGATTTACCTATTGCCACGCAAATTTCAATGTTGCTTGTTCTTATGCTTACCAGCAAAGGGATAGCGGGCGTTCCCCGCGCTTCCCTTGTGGTTATTGCCGGCACACTTGCCACCTTTGATATTCCGGAGGCTGGTCTTGCCTTATTATTAGGTATTGATCCTCTATTGGATATGGGCCGAAGTGCTACTAACGTGGTAGGAAACAGTATTGCAACCGCTGTTGTAAGCAAGTGGGAAAATGCGTTGGGGGAACCAGAAAGCTTATAGTCCAGGCAGCGAACTTTAAATCCTTAATTTTGTTAATAAGCAAACAATAAAACTATGCTGAAAGCGGCTCCTAAAAACATTCATATATACCTGGAATCCAATCCAAACCCAAACTCGCTCAAGTTTGTGGTAAACGAAGTTTTAATTCCGGAAGGGATGAGTTTTGACTTCCCTACCCCAGCTGAAGCGGAAGAAGCGCCTCTTGCTCAGGAGCTATTCATGTATCCGTTTGTTGACCGGGTATTTTACATGAGTAACTTTGTTACAGTAACAAAAAAAGAAGATGTTGAGTGGATTGAAATTCAGGAGACTCTAAAAAATCATATCAAAACTTTTCTGGAGTCCGGAAAATTAATTCTTGATATGAAGGCTTCGGCAGTCCCCGAACAGGAAGAAACAGAAACTGTAAAAAAGATAAAGACCATTCTTGACGAATACATTCGCCCGGCCGTAGAGCAAGATGGTGGTGCAATTACCTTCCACTCCTATCACGATAAAAAAGTAACGGTAGCCCTGCAGGGATCTTGCAGTGGTTGTCCTTCTTCAACAGTAACATTAAAGGCTGGTATCGAGAATCTCTTCAAGAGAATGATGCCTGAAGAAGTTCAGGAAGTGGACGCTTTGGGATAATTATAGAGCGTAAAGTAGAAAGCTCAAAGCTTAAAGCAGGATCTTGTCCATTCGCCTTACGCTTTGAGCTTTTACTTCTATCCTTATGCTCCCTTCAAATATTTATCAACAAATTTCAGAATCTCTTCCGAAGCTTTAATGTTGTTTTCCTTTTTAACAAACCCATGACCTTCGTCCGGAAAGATTACGTACTCAACTGGCACTCCGTTTTTTCTCGCATTGGCAACAATCTCATCGGATTCTATCTGTAACACACGCGGATCGTTGCTTCCCTGCAATACAATAAATGGCTTAGTAATCTTATCCGTATGAAAGAGTGGCGATTTATTATAAAGTGCGACCGAGTCAGCTGTAAACGGATCTCCTAATTCTACATATAACCCCTTTCTTCCTGCTTCCCACCAGGGTGGAATACTCTTCAGGGTACGAATCCAGTTCGTAACGCCAAATAAGTTTACTCCTACTTTAAATTCCTCAGGAGTAAAGGCGAGTGCGGCCATGGTCATATAACCGCCATAGCTTCCGCCCATGATGCCCACCTTGTCCATATCAATGTAAGGCAATGTGGCCAGAAATTTTTTCGAATCAACGCAATCGCGCAAATCCTCATCACCATGTTTGCGATCATCTGCTGCAAAAAATGTTTTTCCATAGCCTGAACTACCCCGATTATTAACCGCCAGGATTGCATAACCATGATTTACCAAATGCTGAATAATGGGTGAATAATTCAAGCGTGTTTGTCCACCCGGGCCACCATGAATAAACAGCAGCGCTGGCACTTTTTCACCCGCCTTTAATCCTTTGGGTTTATAAAGCAACGAAGGGATCTCCATGCCATCAAAAGATTTAAACCGGATTACTTCACCCGCTACCAGATCATTAGGATCAATTTCTTTTGACATGGTATTGGTCAACTGTTTAACTTCTTTCGTCTCGAAATTGTATAGAAATAAATTGCTTGGTGATTTTGAGCTGCTTACATAAAACGACATCAGTTTCTCACTATCAGAAATATTAACACCTGTAATATCTCCTTCGGGCAACCCTTCAACTTTAAGGAGCTTACCGCCATCCGACTCATCATATATTTTAATTTCTGTGCGGGCATCATTATTAATTGCAACAACCCGGTACTTACCATTACGAGACAGGTAAGAATACATAATATCCCAGGGCGCTTCTTCTAATTTGGTTTTAGCTTTTGTTGCGATATCATAGCTAGCCAGGTACATGAACTCGCTTCCTTCGTTTGTAAGGTAAATCAACTTAGTACCGTCCAGACTAAAATACTGGGGGTTAAATTGAACATCCCCTTCATGGGCCGAAAGTAACTCGGTTTTACCCGATTGTGTATCCAAAAGATACATGTTCGAGTTATTGGTGGTGATTTCTTCTGTCAGGGCTATATAGCGATCATCGTTTGAGATAGAAGCCGGGTCTAAACCCTTCTCATTTTTATACACTACCGTGCTTGGGTAAACTTTATCTTCTGATGTGCCTTCGATCTGTACTGAATGCAAATCGAAATAACGCTTATCGCGACTGTTCGAGGCATAGTACATCAACTTCTGATTATAGCTCCAACCGTAAAACTGGGCTTTAGCCGTGGAGTCCTGAATCAAATCAATTACATCGCCATTGGACAACACATAGAGATGGGTAATCTCATTACCCCCTTTGTCGCTACCGTAAAGAATGCGATTGTCTTTTGGGAAATAGCTATATCCAAAAATAGCATTATCGGCAGATTTTGTCATGGCGGTTTGCTGACCCGATTTGAGATCAATTTCCACGGCATTGAAAATCCCGGTCTCTTTGCTGCTGATTAATAATTTAGACTCATCTGGTGAAAAGGCACCTCCGTTAATCTGCACTATATCCATGAACTGGGTCATGGAATATAACTTTGGCGGAGTTTCTGATTCTTTGGTTGCACATGAAGCAAGCCCTGCCAACAATAGCATGCACCATGCAATTTTTTGTTTATTCATATTATAGGATTGTTTGTTTAGAAAGATACGGTCATTATTTCAGAAAACACAATCTATCGGGAGTCAGCAATTTGTATCTTTAACCTATGAGACTGTTTTATGTTGTTGCCCTATTCTTTTCCATTGCAAACTATACAATGGCCCAATCTGTAAAGGTGATGAGTTACAACATCCGTTTGGATACGGAAGCTGATGGCGTAAACCAGTGGAAAAACAGATCCAACAAAGTCGTTGCTCTCATTAAAAAATACAATCCTGATTTATTTGGAGTACAGGAAGCGCTGCACAATCAAATGATGGATTTACAAAACAATCTACCCGAATATGCTTTTGTTGGCGTGGGTCGCGATGATGGAAAAGAAAAAGGCGAATACTCAGCTATATTTTATAAGAAAGATAAGTTTGATGTGTTGAAGCAAAATACATTCTGGCTTTCAGAAACGCCCGAAGTGCCGGGAAGTAAAAGTTGGGATGCGGCCATTACACGGGTTGTAACATGGGCGTTGCTAAAAGACAAATCTTCAGGTAAATCGTTTACCTACTTTAACACTCACTTCGATCATATCGGAAAAGAAGCAAGAGTGAAAAGTGCTGCTCTAATCAAAAAACAAATAGCTGAGCTATCAGTTAATGATAACCTCCCGATACTTGTTTCAGGTGATTTCAATTCAGAGCCATCAGAAATTCCCTATCAAACAATGATTTTATCGGATACGATGCCAGTATTTGATTCGCGTCCTGCTAAAGATATAACTGGTACATTCTGTGGATTTGAAGTGGGCAAGATAACCTGTCGTACCATTGATTACGTCTTTCATTCCAGCCATTGGAAAGCAAAGAAGTATAAAGTAATCCAAGATCATGATGGTAAGTATTACCCCTCCGATCACCTGCCGGTGCTTGTTACTCTCTCCCTTAAATAATTATTTTTTATTGGCCAGGTAAACTCCACCTAAGATAGCAGCCATACCTAAAAAATGGCCAGGTAATAATTTCTCACCATCGATCACGCCCCACATTACTGCAACAATAGGCATAATGTACGTTACTGAACTGGCAAACAGTGGAGTCGAAATTCTTACTAACTTCATAAATAAAAGATTGGCTACGGCTGTACTCATCAGCGCAAGCAACACCACAAAACCAAATGCTTTCCACGCACCTGGCACGGTGGTCAGTGTTGTTGTGAAATCGGTAAATAAAAAAAGATAAGCCGCACCTAAAGGACCAATGAATAACAGTGATACGCTGGTGATTGCGACTGACCCCAGATCGTGAATTTTAAACTTTACCCAATTAAGATTGGCTCCATATAGCGCACAGGCAGCAACAATCAAAAGTGCATACATATTAAAACCAGTGATCGACCCACCTGATCTTGACAATGCCAGGAGAATCGTACCGGTAAATGAAATGATTATTCCGAGGATGGCAAATCCGCGAAAGCGTTGTGTGAAGAAAAGTGCGCCAATAATCATCGTCCACAAGGGAGATAACGTATTGAGGATACCAGCCAGCGAACTGTTGAGTTGTGTTTGCGCCCACGCAAAAAGAAAGGCTGGAAAAAAAATTCCCATCAAACCGGAAACTAAAATCTTAAAATGATCGCCCTGCTTTAACTCTTTCAATTTTGGGAATGCCAGGGGCAAAAGAAATAGTGATGCTGCTGTTACACGAAGAGCGCCCACTACATCCGGAGCAAAAACTTTCAGCCCTTGCTTGATCAAAATGAATGACGTTCCCCAGATGAGGGATAAAATAAGCAACAAGAAAATAGATGTGAAATTTTTGCTTTGAGGCATACCAGAAATTGCAGGCTTACCTGAACGTAAGCAGGGCCAAAGAACGATAATCCAATAGGGAATTCAAATCCGCTTTCTTGCTAATTTGCTCAGGCGCCCACAGTAACGCCACTAAAGTTTTCAATGACCTCGTTCAAAATCAAGTTTACCTCCTCGTAGGTGGGTGCTTCAACCAACCGGGTGCGAAAGGGTTTGAAATCCGGAGTGCCTTTAAAATAATTGGTGTAATGTCTGCGCATTTCAAAGATGCCAAGCTTATCCCCCTTCCAGCGAATGGAAAAATCCAGGTGCTTGCGTGTAGTCTCAACACGTTGTGCCATATCAGGTGCAGGAAGTATTTCTCCGGTTTTGAGGTAATGCTTGATCTCATTAAACACCCAGGGCGAACCGATTGCAGCGCGGCCAATCATAACACCATCAACACCGTATCTATTTCTATATTCGAGGGCTTTTTGAGGTGAATCAATGTCTCCATTGCCAAAGATCGGAATATGCATTCGTGGATTTTCTTTGATCTTTCCAATCAATGTCCAATCAGCAGCGCCCTTATACATCTGTACGCGTGTGCGACCGTGAATTGTTAAGGCTTTAATACCAATGTCCTGAAGTCGTTCGGCTACCTCCACCACATTTTTAGTTGAGTCATCCCAGCCGAGACGGGTTTTAACTGTAACCGGCAAATGAGTTGCTTTCACAATCTCTTCCGTCATCTTCACCATCTTGGGGATGTCCTGCAACAAGGCCGCACCTGCCCCGCGACAAGCCACTGCTTTAACCGGACAACCATAGTTAATGTCAATCAAATCAGGATTTACTTCGGTGGCAATCTCAGCCGACTGCACCATGTTTCCGATATCTCCTCCAAACAACTGAATGCCTATTGGGCGCTCATATTCAAAAATATCGAGCTTCTGCCTGCTTTTGGCAGCATCACGAATTAAACCCTCAGAAGAAATAAACTCAGTGTACATGAGATCGGCTCCACCCTCTTTGCATACGGCACGAAAAGGTGGATCACTCACATCTTCCATGGGTGCCAATAAGAGCGGAAACTCGCCCAGTTTAATGTTACCGATCTGTACCAGTTTGATATTTTGGTTAAAACTCCGTTGTTTGCGACCACAAAAATAACCCTTTTGTTTGAGATGTCTGAATTGACGGGGATTTCCCAGCGGCACCCATTAACATCCCTCATATTTATTTTGCTGACAACAATACTTGGCTTCATGATAATCGGCCCTTTGTTGGGCTTCTTTATTGCAATACCATTTTATGATGGGAGTATTTTTGACTTAGTTGAAAAGATTGCGAACCCTACCCTATATCCTGAGATTCGTCTTCCCCTGGTAATCATTCAGGGCAGTGCCACCTTAATCGGTTTAATTCTTATTCCTTTTCTGTATTTGTTCTCGATAGAAAGAGTTAACCCGATAAATTGGGTAAAATCAAAACCAACCTCTATTTTGATGATGCTGGTAACTGGGTTTATTGTATTGGCCTTCATGGCTGGCAATTCAGTCCTTATTGAATGGAATGCGAATTTTATATTTCCAGAATTTTTAAAAGACTTTGGTGCATGGGCTCGCGAGCGCGAAAATCTTGGTGAAGAACTTACCCGGTTCTTTACCACTTTTGATTCTTTTGGTGATTTTTTGCTGGGTGCATTTGTAATCGCTCTGCTGCCAGCCATTGGCGAAGAACTTGTCTTTCGCGGTATGCTACAACCTGAACTTTTTAGGGCTACCGGAAACCATCATGCAGCCATCTGGATCACGGCCATTATCTTCAGCGCTTTTCACATGCAGTTCTTTGGCTTTGTGCCGCGCATGGTATTAGGCGCCTTATTCGGATATCTATATCTATGGTCAGGTAATATACTTATACCAATGTTTGCTCACTTTGTAAACAATGGATTTTCTGTATTAATGATCTATCTCTACCAGAAAGGCACCGTAACCATTGATATGGACTCCCCCGAGGCAGCTCCATGGCCAGTAGTAATTGGGTTCACTACAGTATTCATAGCGCTGCTTTATTATTTCAAAAAATTCTATCAAAACCAAAACGAGGCTTTGTCGTGACCGCACTAACCAAATTCAGCAACCTTACACAACGACTTATCACAGCCTTGTTCGGTGCGGCAGCCATTGTATTCGGCATTATGTTTAGTGAGTGGACTTACTTCATTGTGTTTTTTATCATCTGCCTTTTTTCACTCATTGAGTTTTATAAACTATCAGGTTTGGATGGCATGTTGCCACAAAAAACGTTTGGTACAATTTGCGGAGTATTAATCTTTTGCCTGTCATTCTTTATTGAGCGCGGTGACATTTCTTATCGCTATTACTTTTTAATTTTCCCGGTAGTCTCCTGTGTGTACATGATCAAACTTTATAAAAAATTTGAGCGCAAACCGTTTACCAATATTGCCTACACGTTTCTCGGGATTTTTTACATCGCAGTTCCCTTTGCGTTGCTCAACATTGCCACCTTCGAAAATCAGGTGTACGATTACCAGATCATTTTTGGGTGCCTTTTCATTTTATGGGCCAGCGATACAGGGGCATATTTTGCGGGTACATTGTTTGGCAAACGAAAATTGTTTGAACGCATCTCTCCAAAAAAATCGTGGGAAGGTTTTGTCGGGGGCGCCATGCTGGCATTTCTTTTTGCCTATGGCCTTCCTTATTTCTTTAGTTCAATCGGTCACACACCATCCATTAAATCCTGGCAATGGCTTGTTATTGGCTTGATCAT
>DAOOCD010000152.1:0-8699 GCA_035408225.1 Cyclobacteriaceae bacterium
GTATGATTGCCGAAGAAAATGTTTACTCGGTTGACTATGATGTTTGGTTAGACGAGGAAACAGGCTATAAGCAAATTGAGAAATATGCGGGTCACCTGCATGCCATTCAGTGTCCGGAGTGTAATTATCAAACATTTAAAGTTACGAGAGAGGAAATCATTCGTCAACCAACAGCAACTGAAGAAGGTGAATTGATGAAGCACTATTTGTGTGGATATTGTGGATATAAGGCACGAAAGACAGTAACCTTAAAGCAATCTGCTAAACTTGAAGAGTCTTCAACAGCCGCAACTGCCTAAGTATATCTTAAGTGAAAAATTAGAAAGCCCCGGTTTCGGGGCTTTTTTTATGCCTTATAAAGGACGCGGAAGTTTAATTTGATCAGAGTAAAATTTCATCCGGGAATGATGGGTATCCAACAAATCAATCCGATCAATAGAAGCATGTTTGTGATTGACGAATACTTCTACGTAGTCATTACCCAGCAGGTATAAATTTATTTTATAGTTGTAATAGCGAATGGCCATAATAAAAGCTGCGTGTTCATACAGGAGTGTAATCTTTTTCTGCAGCGGTAAATTTTTTAGGCTATTCCAGCATATCATCAAATAAACTTATTGAAAAAATAAGTTTGTTTATTCACATGTCGCGCTTTTTTTACTTCAAACAAAATGGTCTTTAAGCTAGTAATCGATCCGCATAAGCAGGATAAAAATCATTTTTTTGCATTTTAGTCAGGCTCGTCTAACTTTGTACTCCCAATCCTGTAGATATATTATTTACAGAAGGTAAACGGTGGATGTAGCTCAGCTGGTTAGAGCACTAGATTGTGGTTCTAGGGGTCGCGGGTTCGAGCCCCGTCTTTCACCCTTAAATTAAGCCCTATCAGGGCTTTTTTATTTTCCTTTATCGGGAAAAGGTCAACCTATCACCAGGTTTGCTTTCATCAAATTGGCCTTGTGTGAATGCCTGATGCCCTGAAATCCAGGTATGAGTTACAGCCGATCTAAAGGTCTGGCCCTCAAAAGGAGACCAGCCACATTTGGCCAGGATGTTGCTTTTTTCCACTTGCCAGGGTTGGTTTGGGTTTACCAGAACCAAGTCAGCAAAATAACCTTCCCGGATAAATCCTCTTTTTTCGATTTGAAAAAGGATTGCGGGATTATGAGCCATTTTTTGAACAACGGTTTCAATTGATAATTTTTTTTGATGATAAAACTCCAACATTGCTACAAGGCTATGTTGTATGAGAGGCCCACCAGAAGGTGCCTGAAAGTAATCATGACTTTTTTCTTCCATTGTATGAGGAGCATGATCTGTAGCAATTACATCTATCCGATTATCTAATACAGCGCGCAAAATTTCCCTCTGATCATGAGCAGTTTTAATGGCCGGGTTCCACTTTATTAACATGCCCAATTTTTCATAATCAGAATCATTAAACCAAAGATGATGTATACAGGCTTCAGCTGTGATTTTCTTTTTCTCTAAAGGAAGTGAGTTATCAAATAGATTTGTTTCGCGGGCAGTAGAGATATGAAGGATGTGAAGTCTTGTGCCAAACTGCTTTGCGAGATTGATAGCAAAAGAAGATGACTTAAAACAAGATTCTTCGCTTCGAATCTGTGCGTGATATTTCACAGGCATTTTTTCGCCATAAAGCTCCTTAAACTCAGCTGTATTTTTTCGAATGGTTGGTTCATCTTCGCAATGTGTTGCAATGAGGGCCGGGAATCTGGAGAAAAATCCCTCAAGGACTTTCGGGTCGTCTACCAAAAGATTGCCTGTAGATGAGCCCATAAAGATTTTCAAACCGCACACTTTCTTTATATCAGTTTTTAGTACTTCCTCAAGGTTGTCATTTGAGGCGCCCATAAAGAAAGAGTAATTGGCAAGCGAAGTCCGGGAAGCAATCTGGTATTTATCTTCCAACAGGGATTGATTAAACACGGGAGGGACGGTATTTGGCATCTCCATAAAACTGGTAACACCACCAGCCACTGCAGCTTTTGATTCTGTATAGATAGTTGCTTTGTGCGTAAGCCCGGGTTCGCGAAAATGCACCTGGTCATCAATTGCACCGGGTAACAGGAAATTTCCCTGGGCATCAAGTACCTTGGCATGGCCAGCGGATAATTCACTACCGATCTTTTCGATCCACTTTTCTTTAATGAGTACATCGCCTTCGAAGACTTTGCCTTCGTTTACAATTTTGGCGTTCGTGATTAGCGTAGAGTTCATTACCTTGTGAAGTCCGTAAAGATAAAGAATCTTGAGCAGCCCCATTTCCTGGAATGATTTTAAGTTGAATAAGCAATTGCTGGATGCAGTGGCTGATACTGGCTTTGAATCTCCTACCGAAATCCAGCAAAAGTGTATTCCATTAATCATGGGCGGGCAGCATGTAATTGGAATTGCTCAAACCGGAACAGGTAAAACAGCTGCTTACTTATTACCTCTGATCATGAAGGTTCGGTATGCCCAGGGAACAGAGGCAAGAGCATTGATTCTGGTGCCAACCAAGGAGTTAGTCATTCAAGTGTTTGCACAGGCAAGTGCTTTGGCTAAGTATACAGACTTGCGGATTGTTGAAATTTATGGTGGTGTTGGACCTAAAACCCAACTGGAAAAAATAATAACCGGAGTTGACATTCTTATTGCAACTCCCGGACGCTTGTTAGAATTGTATCAACGTAACGAACTTGGCGTAAAGCAAATCAAAACATTGGTTCTTGATGAAGCAGACAAGATGATGGATATGGGCTTTATGCCTCAACTTCGCAGAATCTTTGAAGTGATTCCATCTAAAAGACAAAACGTTTTGCTTTCAGCGACTTTTCCTGAAAAGGTTGAGCGACTGGCAGATGAATTTTTGGATTTTGCTGTGCGCGTGGCAGTAACACCTCAGGCTACAGTTGCGACTAAAGTTTCGCAGGAACTTTATTTTGTTCCGAATACACTTACTAAAATTCACTTTTTGGAACACCTGCTGCAGGACGAAAACGATTTTAACCGGGTTATGATTTTTACCCGCACAAAAGACCTAGCCAATAATCTCTATAAGTATTTAGAACGTAAGAAAATTGGTCCAGTCCGGGTTATTCACTCCAACAAAGGTCAGAACAGTCGCATCAATGCGATGAATGAATTTAAAGAAGGGAAGTTGAGAATTCTGGTTTCAACTGACGTGGCGTCCCGCGGAATTGATGTTACAAATGTATCCCATGTGATTAATTTTGATGTACCCATCATGTACGAGGACTATGTGCATCGCACAGGTCGTACAGGTCGAGCTTTTCAGGAAGGCAAAGCAATTACCTTTGCCACCGATGCGGAGAAATATCACATCGATAAAATCGAAAAAATCATCCGCGAAAAGATTCCGGTAAAGAAACTACCCCGACAGATTGAGGTTGCAGAAACTGAATTTGACGAGTTACAGTCAATGGCCCGTGAAATAGACCGGCAAAAACGCTACGAAGACCCCGAGTTTAAGGGTGCGTTTCATGAAAAAAAGAGAAACTAATTTGAAGATTAAACAATTTGAGAATTTGAAAATGGGAAGTCAGTTTAATCCTACCATCTTTAAATTATCTCATTATCAAATTTTCAAATTGATTTATCCATTCATCGAGCTTAAGAACTCTTCGTTATTACGGGTGCCTTTCATTTTACTTTGCAGGAATTCCATCGCTTCAATAGAATTCATATCCGCCATAAATTTGCGAAGAATCCATACCCGCTGAAGTTCCTCTTCTTTCATTAACAGATCTTCACGTCTTGTGCCAGAGGCAGGAACATCAATAGCCGGATACATTCTTCTGTTTGAAAGTTTGCGATCCAACTGCAATTCCATGTTACCGGTTCCTTTAAATTCTTCAAAGATTACTTCATCCATCTTAGAACCTGTATCGATCAGCGCGGTAGCGATAATAGTCAGCGATCCGCCATTTTCAATTTTACGGGCGGCACCAAAAAAGCGCTTGGGTTTGTGCAATGCGTTAGCATCCACACCACCAGAAAGAATTTTACCCGATGACGGTACTACTGTATTGTAGGCACGGGCTAAGCGAGTAATTGAATCAAGGAGAATTACTACATCGTGTCCGCACTCTGTCATGCGCTTTGCTTTTTCAAGAACAATACTTGCCACTTTAACGTGACGATCGGCTTGCTCATCAAACGTGGAGGCAATTACTTCAGCTTTTACGCTGCGTGCCATGTCCGTAACTTCTTCAGGGCGCTCATCAATCAGTAAAACGATCAGATAAACTTCCGGATGGTTTTCAGCAATGGCGTTAGCAATATTCTTTAGCAGAACCGTTTTACCAGTTTTTGGTTGAGCCACAATCATACCGCGTTGTCCTTTTCCTATCGGAGAAAAGAGATCTAAAATGCGGGTCGACATATTATCAGGCGTGGTGCTGAGCTTTAATTTTTGCTCAGGAAAAAGAGGGGTTAGGTATTCAAATGCAACCCGATCCCGAATTTCTTCAGTGGTTTTTCCATTGATGCTATCTACTTTGAGCAATGCGAAATATTTCTCGCCTTCTTTTGGTGGACGTATCTGTCCCTTCACGGTATCTCCGGTTTTTAAACCAAACAACTTGATTTGCGAAGGAGATACATAAATATCATCCGGACTGGCCAGGTAGTTATAATCAGATGAACGTAAAAATCCATAACCATCCTGCATGATCTCCAAAACACCTTCATTCGAAACCACCCCATCAAAATCACGGATAAGATTTTCTTTACGGGGCTGCGGATTTGCTTGATTTGGATTTTGGTAAGGCCGTTCTTCACGCGATTCTTTGCGCTGAACTTCAGTTACAATGGGGGGTGTTTGTTCGGAAGAATCATCAAAACGGACAACGTTCTGATCAATTTCGATCGAGTCTATACTTTGCAGGATTTCGTCACTGGTAAGCTCTTTTTCCTGTTCCTCTTCCTGAGGCTTAGGCGTTACTTCAGGAGCTACGTTTTCGCGCCTGCGCGGACGCATTTTGCGTTCAGAATCACCGGCTGGTGCTTGTTTTGGAGCTGGGGTGGGTTCTCCGGCAATGGCCTGCTGATCCAGGATTTTGTAAACCAGGTCTTGTTTTGGAAGTTTCTTAGCGTTTTTCACGCCCATACCTTCAGCAATTTCCTTTAATTCAGAAAGCAGCCTGACATTCAGGTCATCAATTGTGTACATGTGAGTTAAAAAATGGATTAATTAATAAAACAGAATTTATAATGTTATGCTGGCTGATAAGCCGCAATCAAAAGCATTCAACAGGTCGATAGAAAAGAGATCGTAAAGTTCAGGGTTTTGTATCGTGTGGGCCCGAGGAGGCCGCAATGACCCTGCAAGTATAGTTCAAAATAAAATATTATCAAATCGGGGGAAAAAATTATTGGCTAATTTTGGCCCCTTAATAATCGATTATGTTGACATTACAGATACTGCGTGAGCAAACCGACATGGTGTTGGAAGGTTTGAAAAAGAGGAACTTTAAGGATGCAGAAACCCTGGTTCAGCAACTGATTGAAAACGATAAACTCCGCAGAGAAACACAGAATACGCTGGATACGCTAAAGGCGAAGTCTAATGCCGACTCTAAAAATATTGGTGATTTGATGAGATCAGGAAAAGCCGATGACGCTAATACCTTGCGCGCATCGATTGCTCTTGACAAAGACAAGGTGAAGTCTCTGGAAGAAAGCCTCACCGAGTTTGAAAAAAAACAACAGGAGATTCTGTATAAGATTCCAAATGTACCCGCATCAAAAGTTCCGGCCGGAAAAAGTGCAGAAGATAATATTAATGTTTACGAGCATGGAACCGTGCCCGCGCTTCCTTCTGATGCGCAACCGCATTGGGAATTGATTAAAAAATACGACATCATTGATTTTGATTTGGGGATTAAGATTGCCGGAGCTGGGTTTCCGGTGTATAAAGGAAAAGGAGCCAGACTTCAGCGAGCCCTTATTAATTTCTTTTTGAATGAAGCCGGCCAGGCAGGGTATAAAGAAATTCAACCACCTATTGTAGTCAACGAGGCCAGCGGATATGGCACGGGCCAGCTTCCTGACAAGGAAGGGCAAATGTATTTTGTGAATGAAGACGGCTTGTATCTAATCCCTACAGCCGAAGTGCCCATCACTAACTTATATCGCGATGTGATTCTTACTGAAGATGAGCTGCCAATAAAGAATGTAGGCTATACACCTTGTTTCCGCAGAGAGGCCGGGAGTTGGGGTGCGCACGTACGCGGACTTAATCGGCTTCATCAATTTGATAAGGTGGAGATCGTTCAGATCAGCAAACCAGAAGACTCGCACACCATTTTAGATCAAATGTGTTTGCACGTGCAGGGGTTACTGGAAAAACTGGAATTGCCGTATCGCAAACTTTTATTGTGTGGGGGGGATATGGGTTTCAACTCTGCTATTACTTACGATATGGAAGTTTTTTCGGCAGCCCAGCAGCGTTGGCTGGAAGTTAGCTCAGTGAGTAACTTTGAGACCTTTCAGGCAAACCGGTTAAAACTGCGCTACAAAAACAAAGAAGGCAAAATGCAATTACTTCATACACTCAATGGCAGCGCCTTGGCGCTTCCGCGGATTGTGGCGGCTTTACTCGAGAACAATCAAACTAAAGACGGAATCAAGATCCCAAAAGTATTGGTGCCATACACCGGGTTTGAAATAATAAACTAAAATCAACAAACGAGCATTCTGGAAACGCTGGCCTTTGGCTGGCGTTTTTTGCTAAACAGGTAAAGTTTTACCCTGTTGGTTTTTTCTTCAGGCCAAATTGAAAAACGAAAAACAGAATGGCTAACAAGATTAGTTCTGTTAACGCTGTAGCAGCAATAGAATTGTTTTCGGTTCCTGTCCATTTGCTATAGATTCCAAAAAATGCCCAAATCAATACGAGCAGAAAAGCTGGTTCTCGAAATCGTTCGGCAATAAAAATTCCAAGCACACTAGCAATGCTGATCATGGCAATCGTCCAGGTAATAGGAGAAAGGATACCACCTCCCCACGAAAGAGAAACCAACAAGGCCGAAATGTTAGCTATCGTGGCAACACAAATCCATGAAAGATAAAAGATGAACGGAAGCTTTATAAGTAACTTAGTTAATGGCGTTTTTAGATCTGTATGCTGTAAGAGTAAAAATATTTTGCAGAGTGAAAATAGCAGCAAAATCATAATCAGCACGGAGGCAAAAAGAAATTGGTAGTGCCAGGCAAGTATCCAACTTGCATTAGCAACGCACGAAAGCAAAAACCAAAGCGATAATTCAGCAAAATAAGTATTGCCTGAAAGGGAGCGTTGTTTAATGACAAACCCAATCAGTAACAAATAGATCACGCTCCAAATTGAAAACGTAAACCCTGCTGGGGTAAACAAGCTGGGATACAGGGCAGAGAGTTCTCCCGTATTCATTCCATTAATGGGCAAAATGTTGGCCAATGCATTTATAGTAAGTACCCCAGCCAGGGCCAGTATGTTTAGAAAAACAAGAATACGATTGTTCATAATGTGTGTTTGATTTAGCAGAATAGATCAAAAGCCTTTCCCTTCTTGGTTTCTTAACCCGATGGCGGTAATATTGTTCCCCAAATTCATCATTTATGAGGACTATATCATTTCCTTTTTCAGTTGTTTTTATTACTATGATCTCCTGCTCACAACCACCAAAACCAGAAGTAATTTCAAAGTATCCGGTATCGGCAAAGGTTGATACGGTAGACACTTATTTCGGTGTTGAAGTTCCCGATCCCTATCGTTGGATGGAAAACGACACCACAAAACAAACAGCCGATTGGGTAAAAGCCCAGAATGAAGTGACCTTTGGCTTTTTAGATCAAATCCCATATCGCGCTGAAATAAAGAAGCGATTGGAGGCACTCAACAACTATGAGAAACTGGGGGCTCCGTTTAAAAAAGGGGACTATATCTATTTCTACAAGAACGATGGTTTGCAAAATCACTACGTACTGTATCGCAAAAAAGGGGAGCAAGGCGAAACTGAAGTATTTCTCGATCCGAATTCCTTTTCAAAAGATGGAACAACACGGCTGGCGGGAGTTTCCTTTTCAAAAGACGGTTCTCGTGTAGCTTATCAAATATCCAAAGGTGGAGCTGACTGGACCGAGGCAATTGTAATGAATGCAATTGATAAAACTCCTTTAGAGGACACGTTGCGAGATATTAAGTTCAGTGGAATTTCATGGCGCGGTAATGAAGGATTTTATTTCAGCACTTATGAGAAACCAAAGGGCAGTCAACTATCAGCAAAGACACAGAGTCATAAGCTTTACTACCATCAGGTGGGTACGCCCAGAAGTAATGATAAATTGATTTTTGGTGACGATAAAGACCCAAGACGATATGTTGGTGGAGGCCTTACGGAAGATGAACGGTTTCTGGTAATCACGGCAGCCACAAGTACAACTGGTAACGAACTATATATTCAGGATTTGAATGATCCGAAAGGAAAATTGGTAACAGTAATTAATAATTTTGATAATGAATATAATGTGTTGGCCAATGAAGGCAGTCGATTGCTTGTTCAAACTAATTTAAAGGCGCCCAATAATCGGGTTGTTGAATTTGATTTCTCAAAGCCGGGCGTTGAAAACTGGAAAGATGTAATCCCTGAAACTGAAAACGTACTCAGTTTCAGGGATTACATCTTTCCAGT
>DAOOCD010000153.1:0-8692 GCA_035408225.1 Cyclobacteriaceae bacterium
CTTACTTTGTAAGTAGCGTTGGTAAGCTTTCATACTGGCTCTATGAAAGACCAGTTTTTGTTTATGAAAGTTGTAGTGCTTGAAAAATAGAAACTCCTCTAAAAGATAGACATGTCGTTTTTTTAAGAGGGCAGGATGCTTTTCAAAAAGCTGGTGAGGAAATACAATTGAGACAACACTCATTTATTTTACTTGTTCGTGCGACATTTGTCGCTACAATATTTTAATTCTTCCCAAACCTTTTCCCACTTTTTTCTCCATGTAAACGGGCGGCCACATACTACGCAGATTTTGGTAGGAAGATTTTGTTTTTTGTGCATCCGACAATTAAATAAGAGTCAACTTTTCTTCTCCAGTGGCATTCTTTCCTTTCCTTGTGGAGTTAGCAATAAGATGAGTTTTGTTGTACTTGGTTAGCTTAGTGCTTCCTTATAAACTTTTAACACTCTTTCTCGTGCCAGCTTATGATCCACAATGGGTTTCGGATATTTCTCTGTTCCAAATTCAGGCACCCACTTTTTTATATATTCTGATTCTGGATCAAACTTCTCGGTTTGCAGGGCAGGATTAAATACCCGGAAGTACGGGGCAGCATCACAGCCCGAACCAGCAGCCCATTGCCAGCCTCCGTTGTTGGCGGCTAAATCAAAGTCGAGAAGTTTCTTTGCGAAGTACGCTTCGCCCCAGCGCCAGTCGATGAGTAAATGTTTGGTGAGGAAACTTGCTACGATCATACGCACACGGTTGTGCATAAAGCCTGTAACATTCAGTTCATGCATACCGGCATCCACAATCGGGTATCCTGTTTTGCCCTCACACCAGGCGTCAAATTCTTTTTCATTGTTGCGCCACTCAATTTTATCGTAAGCGGGCTTGAACGACTTTGTTTCTACCTCTGGAAAATGCCATAGGATCATATGATAGAAGTCGCGCCAGATCAATTCATTTAGCCATATTTCATTTTTCTTCTGCGCGAGTTGTGCCAGCTTGCGAATGCTTACAGTGCCAAAGCGCAAGTGTACACTCAGTTTTGTCGTTCCTTCAATAGCGGGAAAATTTCTTTGCTGATCATATTTCTCAACAATGGATTGTTTGATCTTGCGTTCCGGAAACGATATCCCTGTTGATTCAAATCCAATATCTGCTAAAGATGGAAGTGGTAATGCTTTTATTTTTTTGAATGACTCAAAATGACTTTCCGTTGGATAGCTCTTGAGATGTGCCGGTGTAATCAATGATTTCCACTTACGGCTGTAAGGCGTAAAAATCGTGTAGGGTTTACCATCATCTTTGGTCACTTCATCTTTTTCAAAGATCACCTGGTCTTTGAAGGTCTGGAACTCAGATCCCTTCTCTACGAGAATATTTTTGATGACTTCATCGCGCTGGCGTGCATATGGTTCGTAATCGTGATTGGTGTAAACCGCTTTCGGTTTTAGTGACTTGAAGATTGCTATTGGATCGCCATGAAACACAATCATTGAGCTTCCCAGTTCCTCCAACAGCTGCTGCATAACCGTGAGTGAGTTGTGAATGAACTCTACTCTTCGATCGTCCTTATCTTCCAGTTTATCAAGAATGGTGGTGTCGAAAATAAAGATGGGAACTACGTCTTTGTTTTCTTTTAATGCATGGAATAGACCCGCATTGTCTTGTAAGCGCAAATCTCTTCTAAACCAAAAGATGGTGGAAGAAGAATCTATTACCGTACTATTTTTTTGAATGAAGCGCTTCAATTTCTTTTTCGAGTTGATCTATTGCTGCCATTTTCGCAGCATAGAGCTTGAGATCACCGGATCGTTGAACATGCATTGCTTGTTCCAGCAATTTTGTCCGTTTGGCTTCCAGTTTTTTCACTGGGTCTGATTTGAATAATGAAAACATGATCTAATAACAACTAAACTGGCTTTTGGTTTACAGGAATTGAAGGCTTAGTGACTGGAATTGACGCGTTTAAGGAGTTAGTTGATATCCTGCACCTTGATCACCACATTCCCTGTCTTCTGCCCGGTTTCTACGTACCGGGTGGCCTCCATAATTTGCTTTAACGGGTAGGTGCGATCGATCACTGCTTTGTATTTTCCAGCTTCGATCAGCTCTTTAAAAAGAAGAATGTCTTCTTTACTATCGGTGGGGATGGGGAACTTGACTCTTTTACTTCCGAGCAGTGGTGTAATCAAGGGTAAGAATACATTCTGCCACCCCGGACCGAGTTCGGTTGAAAAATAAACGCCACCAGGCTTCAGTATTTTTTTACACTTGAAAAAAGTACTCTTCCCTACTGCATCCAGCACGACATCGTACAATTTACCTATGTTCGTAAAATCTTGTTGGGTGTAATCAATCACTTCATCGGCACCCAGAGATTTTACCAATGAAAGGTTTTTGGTGTTACACACCGCTGTAATTTCTGCACCGTAATGGTGTGCGAGCTGCACGCAAGCCGAACCAATAGAACCAGAAGCACCATTGATGAGGATTTTTGGTTTGTTCTTAAAATCAATTTTACGGATGTAGTTAATGCCCAATATTAATCCATCGCACACGGCAGCCGCTTCCTCAAACGACATCTTGGTGGGCTTGATGGCGATGGACTTATTTTCAGGAACACAAACGTATTCCGCATGGGTACCAAAAACGTAAGCACTCAATCCAAAAACCGGATCACCTGGTTTAAATAGGGTAACATCTTTTCCGATTGACTCTACTCGCCCGGCAAATTCACTTCCTAGAATAGTTTTCTTTGGTTTGAAGAGACCACCAACTATACGCACCGCAAAATATTCAGCCACACGAAATCCGGTGTCGGTTCTGTTGACAGTGGTTGCATGAATTTTTACCAATACCTCGTTGTTTTTGGGTATTGGCTTTGGCACATCTTTCAGTTGAAGTACTTCCGGTGGGCCGTATTGGGTATAGACGCTAGCTAGCATTTTTTATTCGTGTAGATAAGGAGCGTTATTATAAGCAAGTTGTTGAACGTTGTGCAGTACGTGTTTCATGTACGTCCTCCAGATTATTTTTGTAATAAACCAATGAAAGGGATATGCAAAAATAGCATTGGAGAACAAGGTATAAACATACCGTACTTCTATCGTTTCGTCCGTGTTCTCTCGGGTAAGCCATTCGCCTTGAAATTTTGTGAAACCCATCGCCCAATACTTAAAATCACTGATTTCAATTTTCCAATATTTGTTTTCTATTCGTTCCAATACTTTGTCCAGCGCGGCTTCACCACCTTTGAAGTAGAAATTTCTGGCCATAAATACCTTCCGACTTCCATTTATTTTTCCCCAGGTCTCATCTTCAGTACAATGTGTTACGCGCGGCATAAGCAAATAGCCCGTGTGTACTTTGGTGACATCGCAAAGCATAGGAGTTTTAAAAGCCCGCTCTATTGAGCAATGGAATCGCGTGGTTATTGCCGTTGTGTATTGCATGAGTGATCGTAAGTTAAAACTGCTTTGGTAGTGTAAAGATTTTGTTTTTAATCCTTCAAGATAGATCGATGGAGTGAGGCTCAGTAACTTTAGCGATAATTTTTCTTTTCGTTCCGTTCGGCTATAATTCGTTGCATAATATCCACTTTTGCGCCACGCAATACATAGATGGATATCTCTGGTTCACGTGCGAATGAATTAATTCTTTTACCGGCCAGGTAAACGCTGTCAAATAAAGGAATCTCCGCTATTCTTTCTTTGTCTTCGTCATCCATTTCCTTTACTAGAATTACATCAACAATTTTCTGGTCAAGATTAAGCCAATCAATGTAGTCTGCATTAAATGAGGATGCAATCACCTTGTTATTTTTTGTGTAATAGTTGATGGCTCCTGCCTGACCGTAGTTGTCGCAAAGAATCAATGTCTCCTCCAGGTTAGGTAATGTGGCGCTTATGGAATCAACTTTTTGTGCCAGTTCTTTCCAGCCCAGCATATCGGCATAGTCCTGAGGTAGCGCATGGTCTTTGCCATCTTCCCATCGATGCAAACCCATTTTTTTGTCAGGTCCTGAATTATTCATAATGTATTGAGGGCTCTTATTGGGAAAAGCAATTTGATACATTGGAATAAAGATCAGCATCGGAATAGCAATCAACACCAGTTGGAAGTATTTCTTCCAGCCTTGGTTTAAGATATTCACTAGAAAGACGGAGCCAAATGAAATATAGATGGGATACAGCCCAATGGCGTAATAATCCTTCGCTCTAAACCAGATGAAGACAGCTAGCGTAAAGAACATCGACCAAAAAAATAGTTGATATTTTTTAAAGGGTTTGTAAAACAATAGCCCATACAGTGCAGCGATAATTACTAATAAGGACCCGAAGAAGAAAAGTAACTGACCTTTAAGAAAATCCCATCGATTTACATGTACTAACTGGATGTCGGCTAATTGTTTCAGGTGATGGAAAACCGGAAAATCATTATTGTATTGCCACAACAGGTTTGGGAAAATAAGTAAGAATCCTAACCCGATGGCGAGATAGAATTTCTTCTCTTTGAACATGGTACGCTGCTCCGTGAGCAAAATTGCAGGTAAAAGACCAATCAATAAAAAAGCGATATTATACTTGTTTAAAAATCCAATGGCGAACACCACGGCCGCTGCGAAGAACCATTTTGGATTTTTGCTATTGAAATATTTGATCAACACAAAATAGAATGTAGTCCAGCTCAATACATCCAGTGAGTTGGGTTGATAGAGCGTATTCAACCGTAACAATGCAGAGAAGAAAACGCAGGTAGCCCCCAGGATCAGCGCAGTCAGATTTCCACCTAGTTCTTCAATCGCTTTCCATACCACCACGATGGTTAGAGCCCCGAACAGGGCAGGAAAAAATTTCACCCAGAATACCGTGCAGCCAAGCAGGTTTATGATGAAGGATATCCAGGAAGTAACGGGAGGCACCGAAAGATAGCCCCAGGCGAGGTGATGGCCCTGATCCAGATGCAGAAATTCATCGCGTTGCAGATCGTATTCCGGACTGATCAACGTGTATTGCAACACGAACTTGGCAATGATAAAACCAGCCAGGATGATATTTTTCTTTGTCAAGATAATGGAGTCGGTTAAAATTATCCTTATCGGATGTTTAACTGTTTAAGTTACTATTTTTCTAGCGAGTTCATTCCTAACAAAGCACTCTGAACGGAATACGCTTGAGAGAAAGTAAATACTCACATTTTTAATCGTTAATTGGTTCATAAAAAAAGAATCTCTTCTTAAACAACAGCAAAGAGACCAGTAACAAGATAGCTGCTATTATCCAAATCATCTTACTCAAAACCAACATAAAGCAAACCATAAACAACCAAAATAAATACGTCACAAACTTATCGGGATCACGATGGGGTTTAAATAAGTAAGTGTGAATGGTAATCAGGAACGCACTGGAAAAAACCGGCAGTAAAAATAGTTGAAGGAAGGAGAGACCTTTGCCCAGGCTGCCCGTAAGTAATAGCAATTCAGGAATCATGAGCAAGGCATAAAGAAAGAAATAAGTGATGTAGGTTTTGGTAGTAGAGATAGGAAGACTTCTCATCCAGCTTATAAATTGGTTTTCAAATACTTTTAGTTTGTTGACCAGATACGTATGGGATAACAAGGCAAACAACCAGGTGATGGCGAGGATCCGGAAATCATCTCCTGCTTCCAGGGTTTCTTTTACGAGATAGATCACCGTTAACGAAAATAGCTTGCTGAGTATGACTGCAGATTTTTCTTCTTTAAAAATATATCCTGCATAGATACCGATTTGTGTTTGTTGATATGGTAAAGTAAGAGTAGGTAACGTGATGTGAGATGGGATGTGTTTATTTCTTATCGTGTAGTTGAGCACTCCCGCGTTCATCAGCCATAAGGCAAATTGAAAAATGAAGATGATAGCCACACTATCATAAAACTGATGTTGAATGCCGATGGCGTAAATTCCAATTGTGTAGATAAACACCGGAAGAAAGATAAGAAAGCTGATCACAAAATAGTAGAGGAAGCTTTTTCCTGCTGGCAATACGGCAAGGTGATTAAGAAAATAATAAGCATCTTCACCAGAGGTTTTGAGCAAGAAGTGAAGCGCCTTGAGTTGGTAGAGTAACCAGATCATCAACACCATCAGTAAAAAAAACGCAGAACTGAACATCCCATATATTAATGATTGATGATAAAAGACAATCTGAGTAGATTCCACGATGCCAAACATGAGAAAGAAAACGAAAAACAACAGTCCTGCGTGACTCTTATAGAAAGGCATCACCAGCGCCTTGATCATCAAATGCAGAATGAAGTTCATGATGCAATGAATTGTGCGGTCTGATTTTCTACTACAATTTTTCCATCAGGGCGGAACTGATCTTCATTAAAGTGTTGATGGGAGCTAAGCAGAAAGGAGGTGCCTTGTTTTTGTCGTAGTTTGATTAATGAGAACAATAGGGGAAGGAAAATATCTTCGAGGGTGATCAAAGGTTCATCGAGCAGAATGAGTTTGGTGTTACCAATGAAGGTCAGCAGCAGGGAAAGTTTTTTAATCATGCCGCTGGAGTAGGTGCCCACGGTATAATCCAGAAAACTGCGCACGCCAAAATAGTCGACCAGCGCTTGCAGGCTTTCTTCTTTTTCTTTCCGCGTGTTCTGCACAAAGCGGATGAGATCCCACCCGGTGACAAAGCCAGGAAAAATGGGTTCGGCTTCCGCAAAGGAAACCTGCTGGCGGTAGGCTATTGGATTTTTTACCAGGTCGATACCGTTCAGTAACACGGTGCCTTCAAATGGATGGATGCCAGCCATGATTTTCATTAGCGTAGTTTTGCCTGATCCGTTATTTCCTTTTATCCAATGTGTACCTGTAGCGACTGATAGCTGGGGGATTTGTAGAATGACGCGCTGGCCGTAGGCTTTTTTTAGATTGGATAGTTGAAGCATGAGTGCGGAATGTTCAATGTTACGTAAAATCTGCTCTTAAGTTTAGAGTCGTTTTCAGATCATCGGCTGAGAGATGTTGAAATAGCCCGTTTTCAACATTAACTAAATATTATGCAGATAATAATTTGGTAATATTTTGATAATATTGCCAACCTTCAATTCTGCCATGAAAAACCTGACCTCGCCTACGAACAAACTGACCACGGCTTTAATCTCTTTGTTTGTTTTATCAGTCGTTACATTTAACAGTTTCTCGCAAAGCAAACCTGCGGTTACGGTTTTCACCAAGAAGCAAAAAGGGGTTGGTTTTGTTACTTCTGATAGTGTGTTTTCACTCAATTTTCAGTTCCGGATGCAGAACCGGGCCATGTATATTAGTAATTCGGAATCCGATCTTTCACCGGAGGCATTCGAAATGAGAGTGAGGCGATTGCGTGTGAAATTTACCGGTTTTGTACTTAATCCTAAACTTACCTATTACTTCCAGTTGGGCTTTTCAAGAGGTGATATGGATTGGCGCGGACCCGAGAATAACAAGATCAACAGTAGTCCTAACATCATACGCGATGCAGTGATATATTATAATCCAACTCCCCGGTTACGTCTGGGCTTCGGTCAGACAAAAATTCCGGGAAACCGCCAACGTGTTATTTCTTCAGGTGATCAGCAATTTTTCGATCGCTCGATTGTGAATGCCCGATTTACACTGGATCGTGATTTTGGTTTCTTCGGTCATTACACAACTAAGTATGTAATCTTCCGGGGATCACTAACTTCTGGGGAAGGGAGAAATTCTGATTTATCGAACTATGGACTTGCTTATACCGGACGAGTTGAGTTCCTGCCATTCGGTCAATTTACGGGTGAGAATGATTACCAGGAAGGCGATCTTGAACGAGAGGATAAATTAAAAGTATCGGTAGCTGCAACTTACTCACAAAATGATAAGGCACTTCGTACACAAGGTCAATTAGGCAATGATCTGTATGCCGCGCAGACAATGGATGCCATTGAATTTGATCTGCTTGCGAAATACAATGGCTGGGCATGGTATACTGAATTTATGAATCGTTCCACCAGTAATCCGATTACTATTGATCCGACCAATAGTTCACAGATAAGTGCAGTGTATGCAGGGCAGGGGTTTATGTCGCAGATGAGTTACCTTTTTAAAAATAATTTTGAAATAGCAGGGAGATATGCTACCTCAAAGCCCTCCTCAAAACTATATGACAATGCTGAGGTACCTTCTTTAAATGAAAAGCAGATAGAGAATTATGAGTTGGGAGTAACCCGCTATTTCAATGGCCATCGTTTGAAGGTTCAAGGAGGGCTTATGTATTCCAGATTAACCGATTTAAGAGTTGATTCTTTCTTTACTGGATATTATTCAGCGGTTTTCCAGGTGGAACTTGGCATCTGAAGTAAAGGAACGGAACTTAAACTCACAGGACCACAAAAGATTTTAGTAAGCAGAATGTGCTATGAGCTGGTTAATTTCAGGTTGCTTTAGAATTAATTTAAACCAGCACGTGTACTGATCCGGATTTTTAATGGCGTCTTGTTGAATGGATTTAACAGAAGCATATTTCCAGGCCTGTGCTTCGTTCGCATTAATAGATGGAACTCCATCGTAATAGCCGATCAGAATATAATCCCACTCATACTCAATCAAGTCATTATCAAGGTGGACCTTATACACGAATTTGTGTGAGAAAGACAAGTCACAGGAAAACCCCATCTCTTGTATAAGCTTTCTCTTTCCTGCCTGCT
>DAOOCD010000154.1:0-8677 GCA_035408225.1 Cyclobacteriaceae bacterium
GCCACACGCAGATTGATTCAACTTGAATTCGGAAATGCGGGGCGGGGGCTGGTCTTTCCGGGACGAGTAGGCCGAACGAACGAATCGCCTACCATTTACTCTTCTTCATCTGCAAACTGGGAGACTAAAAGGATTCTTTATACTAACCAGCCCTTACCTATTGGTATTGGCGCTATGACCTTGCAAACGAAACAGGCTGGTGCTACCCTATCGTTAAGAACAAAATCAAGTGATGGAATAAGCTATGCATTTAACAAAGTAACGTTTCTCTTTCAAAAAGACTTCAATAGTTACAACCTCGTAGTTAAAGATTCACTGGGCGAATACCTGGCGTATGTTGGACCCTACACGTTTGAAACCACGAATACTTCCAGGATCCTGCTCCCCTTTGCTACCAATCAAATTGAATTTCAAACCCTGCAATCTACTCCTTCCCAAAATCAGTTTGTACTTTTTGGCATCAACCTGGAGAACAGCAAGCCCGGGGTGATTTACCATGCCACAGGAGGTAACGGGGCTAAAGTTAAACACTATCTCGAGGCAGTCTATTTTGCAGAACAAAGCAAAGAACTCTCGCCTGACTTGATTATCATTTCACTGGGTACCAATGAAGCCAATGAGTATCCGTATGTTGATCCTAAGTTTAAAGACCAATTGAATACATTTGTCAGCGTGCTCAAACGAGAGAACCCGAATGCTCAATTCCTGTTTACAACACCACCCGACTTCTATAAAAAGAAGACGCGAAGAAATCCGGGAGTCGAGGTGATCCGGGATAAAATAATCGAATACGCCATTGAAAATAACCTCGCCTATTGGGATCTCTACACCAGCGGAGGTGGCAAACATTCAGCCGACCTATGGAAGAAAAACGGGCTTTTACAAAATGATGGGATTCATTTCACAAAAGCCGGCTACGAACTGCAAGGGAGTTTATTATATGAAGCGCTAGTTAAAGGATTCAATGAGTATGTTCTCTATCGATATCCTTAAGCTGTTTGATCAGTTTCTTTACAACCCGGAAGAGCCGTTGATCTTCAACAGTGGGGTTTTCCTGTTTCTGTTTTTAGGTTTTTTACTCATTTACATTCCTTTGAGTAAAACTCATCGTCCAAAGCTTTTATTCGTCACCTTATTCTCACTTTACTTCTATTATAAATCAAGTGGTATCTACTTTCTTTTGTTGATAAGCACAACCCTGATTGATTTCACGTTAGCAAATCTGATTTACCGGACTACTACAGAGTGGAAACGAAGCAGTCTACTGGCGTTAAGTCTTATTGCTAACCTGGGCGTATTAGGTTACTTTAAGTACACCAACTTCCTCCACGAAATCTTTAGCAATATTGCTGGTATTCCCTATCAACCCTTTGATATTTTCCTGCCGGTGGGAATTTCGTTCTTCACCTTTCAATCCTTAAGCTATACGATTGATATCTATCGAAAAAAATTGCAGCCAGCAGCACACATTCTTGACTATGCCTTTTTCGTTTCCTTCTTCCCCCAACTGGTTGCCGGCCCGATCGTAAGGGCTGCTGATTTTTTACCGCAACTCAGTAAGCCTACGTTTGTATCCAACGAGATGTTTGGGCGGGGTGTATTTTTAATTTGTACGGGCTTGTTTAAGAAAGCTATCATCTCCAATTATATCAGTTTAAATTTTGTTGACCGGATTTTTGATGCCCCTACTTTATACACCGGCCTTGAAAATCTTATTGGCGTGTATGGCTATGCCTTACAGATCTATTGCGACTTTTCAGGATATTCAGATATGGCCATTGGCATTGCCCTGCTGCTTGGGTTTCATTTCAATATCAACTTTGATTCACCTTATCAGTCTAAAAACATAACTGAATTCTGGAGGCGGTGGCACATTTCCTTATCGACCTGGCTTAAGGATTATCTATATATCTCGCTGGGTGGAAGCAGAAAGGGAAAGTTCCGCACGTATTTAAACCTGATCATTACTATGCTGTTGGGCGGCTTATGGCATGGCGCTGCTTTTCGGTTTATTCTCTGGGGTGGCTTGCATGGCCTGGCGTTGGCAATACATAAATTATTTACCTCTCTCAATCTGAGGCTACCCAAACAAAAACCTTCTGTTAAAAAACTGCTCTCGATAACGAATGTATTTATAACCTTTCACTTCGTTTGCTTTTGCTGGATCTTTTTTCGGGCTTCTTCGATGGAAGTTGCCGGACAAATGATTAGCCAGGTTGCAACCCAATTTAAACCTCAAATATTTTTTGAATTTGTAACAGGCTATAAGGAAGTTTTGTTTCTGATGCTTGTAGGTTATGTACTTCATTTCCTTCCCACTTCAACAGAAAAAAGAGCAGAAAGATGGGTTACTCAAATGCCGTTGGCGGGCAAAGCTGCCCTGGTGATTTCTATTATAATTCTTGTCGTTCAAACAAAATCAGCAGGCATTCAACCATTCATCTACTTCCAGTTCTGATTTATTTAATTGGTGTTACGCAAAACGTTGCAACCTGTCAGTTTGTCCCGATAACTATCGGGACGAAAACTGATCTGACCAATTGAAGAGCCTTCGACCCCAATTCATCGGGGAGGCTGACACTACTACTTTTTATTTTGCGTAACATCAATTACTTAATCACTTGCACCCAACCTTTACAGGCTGCTTCCCCCTCAACTTGGATGTCATAATAATAGATCCCTGCACCCACATTTCCTCCATCCCAATCATCCTGATAGTCGTCACTTTCATACACCTTGCCGCCCCAGCGATTATAAATTATCACCTGGGCTGTCAATGAGGATAAGGATAGCTTTTTCCCTCCATACAGAAGAGTGAATGCATTGTTTTCAGGGAATTCATCGGGTGTAATCACATTAGGGACCTTCAATTCATAAATGGGCAGTATTATACTTTCTTCATAGATACATGATTCCTTTCTTCCCAGCAACCTTACATTGAAAACTCCGTCCTGAGCATACATATGATTGGTTACATCCAGATCAGACGTAGTGCCGTCACCAAAATCAAAAAATACTTCTTCGGCAGGATCGGTGAGATTTTTCACTTCCAGGGACGGCCTTGAAAAGCAGTCATACACTTTGAGATAGTCAAATTGGAGATCAATACCTGGAACGACTTCAATATTCACAGTATCGTTAATTACACAACCATTTACATCAGTAATAGTAACAACATATCCATCGTCCTCTTTGGGATTGACCAAGGGTGATGCTGCAGTTGACGTAAACGACTTGTCCCAATTTTCCCATATATAAGATACTCCCCCTGTTGCAATTAATCTTGCTCCGGCATTAAAGCACATAATCTGATCAGGGCCTGCAAACCCAGACGGCTTGGAAACAAGTACGTTTGCAAACGTTGAGTCCTTTCCCACACATGTTCCAATGTCTATAGCCAATAATTTCACCCGGTATGTTCCGGGATCTTTGTAAGCATGCATAATCAGTGTGGTGTCCTGCTTTACCAACTGACCTCCATCACCAAAATCCCACTCATAAAACTGGCCACCCGTGCTCTTATTTTGAAAGACAATTGGATCGGGCAGGCATATTTTATTTAACCCCGGCATATCCAATTCGACAGAATTGGTTTGGATCCGTGCCTTCAATGAAGACAAGTCAAACTTAAAGGCTGCATTGTTACAATTTAGGCTGAGGTTTTGACGACTCCAGGCTCCTGTTGTGGTTGGAAAATCATCAAACCCACCGCCACAACCAGCGCAAACGGCATGGTAAACAATTCCTCCTTTATCAAAGCGACTGGTACCGCCATCCACATGTGTAGGTGATTGATTGCCACCTAAGAAAGTTGCGTATAAGAGTTCTGAAGCATCATCGGTAAGCACTATAAAATAAAAATCAGAACCCGCAGTGGTTTTCTGATAGGCATCTGGAGTGACGGGCATACCCAGGGTACTACTGTTCCAAAATCCTCTCGAAATATTTATTAACCCACCCCAGCCACTCATGTAGATGTTATTACAATCATTAACCAGGAATGCTGTTGGAGAAATATCAGGAATGCCACGGCCAGCACCAAATACTGTTGAAAACTTCAATGATGTAAGCGCATTGTCAAACTTTTGCACAAACTGGCCGCTGTTTGCATTTGAATAAGTACCTGCAGTAATCGGAAAAGTTCCTGCAGTTTGTCCATACACATAAACATTTTCCTCATTATCCAGATCAATAAAATAGACCTGATTGAAGGCCGATGTACCTGTGTAGGTCGAAGCAAGTATTGCTGATCCATCGCCTTTGGTCTTGGCTATCCAACCATCCACTGAGCCACCATGAATTGACTGATAGACGCCAACGGTTGTTGGAAAGTCTGCGCTGGAACTTCCCCCTGCTATCAACAAATCTCCTGCATTATCAATCTTTATAGTGTGTGAGGCATCCGCTGCACTGCCCCCTAAAAATGCAGCCCAGATAACCTGAGTTAACCCAGCATTGAGATGCATTACTAGGGCATCCGTTTCGCCTCCATGATAAGTAAGACCAAAACTATTACCCGCTGGAAAATCCGATGAAGAAGTTACCGAACTGATATAAATGTTGCCGGATGGGTCGGTGATAATGTCGCCCCGCAATTCATCTCCATAATTTGCCACCAAGGGACTGCTTTGTGGATTTAATCCATCGTTGCCCGAGCCGCCTAGATAGGTGCTGGATAATAATTGGCTTCCATTACCACTAATTTTTGCTACAAACAAATCAGAGCCATTGTTGTACGGTATTACATTAGCTTCTGGAATTCCACCATTGAAAGAATTATCAAATGCACCCGCAGTTGTCGGAAAATTAAACGAACTGGTAGTACCCAATACCAATAACTCATTTTGTGAGTTCATGACCAGGCTATGCGGTGAATCATTATTAGATCCGCCCAGGTAAGAGGCATATACTAATTTTTGTCCGGTTGAATCATACTTTAAAATAGCCACGTCATACGCCCCACCATAATTTATCTGAAAGGCTCCTGTTGTTGCTGGAAACGTGCCACCCAAATGATGATTAGCAACACCCGATGAATAAAGTGTACCATGCTCGCCTGGGGTTGCCGTGCTTCCCCAGTTATCGGCAGTTGAACCTGAATAGGTGGAGAAAATCAGCAACGGATCTATTACCAAAGGATAGCAAGCGTCAAAGGATTCAGGAAAATTAAAACTCACCCGATTACCTTTTAAAACATATTCACACTTTATAAATATTTTTCTTCCATTTATAAACTGATAAGCCACTGGTTTCTTTTCGTAGAAAGTAAATTTCGATGCATTCACAACGAGGTCGCCATTTTCTAAACTCACCTGGTCGGCTCCTGTGTATTGAAAATTAATTTGTGATGGATCGGCACCGGCAGACAGATTAAAATCATATTTCACATAAGTACCCTGCGAATAGACTTTCAAATCAATGCCCTGATAGTACTCCTGATAAAGTACACCGTCATAGGCCGATACATATGAACTCCACCCAGACTTATCACTTCCTAAAAAATAATTGTAGTACTCCGGATGTTTTCCAAATGGAACGGGAACTGAAGTCTTATTAGAACCCACAAAGGAAACCCGTACCCGGTGAGCCTGAATTTGTAAATCCGATTCCGCTATTGATGATTCCTCCTGATGATGACCCAATTCATGTAACTCGTTCAACCGCTGCTGATCAATAAATGTATAAGCAAAGGCTCCGGGCGACAACTGCATGGTTCCACCTGGTAACTTCGCGGAAAACTGTATTTGCTCTGGCCACTGACACTTATTCTCAATAAATTTAATTTCAGGCGGACCAGCCCAACTACTAAAGCAAAACGAAAGTGCAGAAACAATAAGAATTCCCCGGATAGTTACCCACACACACATAATCACAAGTTAACTCTCCTTTCGCAATACTTGCAAGGGTGGCGTTGAGATGACTTCCCGCGAATTCCACCAGCCAATGAATATGGTAAGTATGATTACACCCGCAGAGATGATTACTAATTCTAAAACGTTAACTGAAAACTCAACTTCAAAGAAAAACTTTGTTAATAACCACCCTCCGCCCAAAGAAAGGGCCATCCCGGTGATTGCCGAAAAGATACCGACATAGCCATACTCAATCAGTGTAATTTTCATAATCTGAGCGGTACGTGCACCGATCGTTCGCAGAAGTACATTTTCCTTGATGCGTGCAAACTTGCTGTTCATCACAGCCCCGGCTAACACCACCAGACCCGTTACAATACTGAACAAAGCCAAAAAGCGAACTACCAAACCAATCTTACCGAACAATTCATCTACAGTACTTAAAATCAAACGCAGGTCAATAAGTGAAACATTTGGAAATCCAAAAACAAGCTCTTGCTGAAATTGAACCGCTTCTTCAGGCTTGTTTACGCGCGTAGCGGCTACCCAAATCTGAGGCGCATTTTCAAGCACCCCTGCTGGGAAAACAAAAATGAAATTGGGTGGATCCTGCGGCCAATCTACTTTACGAATGCCACTGATAAATGTTTTAATTGGAACTCCTTGCACATCGAACATGAGTGAATCGCCCACGCCTACTTTCAAAGTCTCCTGCATGCCATCGGAAATAGTAACCCATACCGAATCAGTACTCCCTCTCTTAAAAGATTGAATTTCTCCTTTTATCAATTCTTCAGAAGCATGGAGACTATCGCGAAAAGTAACACGATACTCACGTGTCATAGCCCAGTTCGGAATTCTCATTGAATCACTTCGTTGCAGCACCTTGTTTAATGAATCTCGTTTTTTAAGTTCCTCAATGGGCACGCCTCTAATCTCGCTTAAGCGACAGGTAACAATGGGCACCACCTGATTTACCGGAAGATTGTGTTTGCTGATTAATTGCACGACAGCATCCTTCTGACTTGGTTGAATATCAAACAGGATTGTATTCGATTGATTTTCATTTCCCTTGAACTCAACCTGGTTAAGCAAACTGCTCTGGATAATATTTAATGTGGCAATAATAAAGGCCCCGAGGCCAATGGTTACCAGCAATACCTGGGTTTGATTGTTTGGCCTGAACAAATTTGACAAGGCATGCCTGAAAATGAACGATCCATTTTGCGGAAAATATCTTCGCACCAGATACAAGAGCCCTATTGCAACCAATGCAAGACTACCCAGTGCCAGGGCAAGTCCTAATGAAAACAACCCGCCTGCCATAAAACTGCGGGTTTGATAGGCTGCGGCCAGAATAGGAAATAAGGCTATCATAATAATTGCAGCCCATTTGGTTTTAGAAAACACTCTTGACGGAGCAAAGTCCGCTCTTAAAACAGTAAGCGGAGGAACAAACCGAACAGCGACTAAGGGCAGTATTGAAAAGAGAACAGAAACAAGAACTCCTACAAAAATTCCTTCTGCAAATGCCCGCCACGAAATACCAAACTGAATCTCTACCGGTAAATATTCACCAAAGGCTATTGGTATTACTTGTTGAATCCCCACTCCTAATGAAGCCCCAATCACACTGCCTAAGAGGCCTAGTATAAAAATCTGAATAAAGTAAATATTGAAAGCCTGCCATCCGGAAGATCCAACACAACGCAAAACAGCTACTTCGTCACGCTTTTCACGGGCGTAAATATGAACTGAACTTGCAACCCCAATACACCCCAGCACCAGAGCAACAAATGCCAGCAGTGAAAAGAATCTGTATACTGAACGGAATCCATCACCCAAATCATTTTTTCTTTCTTCTACAGTATCATAGGAGTAGCCCAGTTTATCATTCAATGGCTTAATCAGTTCAATAGTGCTTTCTGTTTGCTTCTCGGAAACTGTTTTAATGTAAAGACTATAATTTATCCGACTACCAAACTGCACCAGGCCCGTAGAGTCCAGCGCTTTTAATGAAATGTAAACAGCTGGAGCCAACGTTGCAGTAAGCGCTCCACCACCCGGAAATTTTTCTACAACTCCTGCTACTTTAAAAGTACGGGTACCAATCTTAATAGAATCTTCAGAACTTACCTGGTATTGCCGGGCCAGAGATTCATCCAGCATCGCAAACTCACCGGACTTTACTAACTCATACGCATTTGCAGGTTGTGTAACTAAGTCTCCATAAAACGGAAACTCGCCTTCCAGTGCAGTCAATTTCACCAGTCGGCTTTGCTTTGTGTTCCAAAACATAACCATTGATGCCATGTCAGCATCTTTGGCTAATTCACGCTTTGCAGTGTCCAGTACATTTATAAAGTTTTTATCAAAAGGCTTATTACTGTTTATTACCAGGTCGGCACCCAGCAACTCTTTGGCATTCTTATCCAACTCATCCTGCATTGCATAGTTGAGCGACCCAATAGCCACAACAGCAGCAATGCCCGTAATTAACGAGGCTACAAAAAGAAAAAGTCTTGAAAAGTTATGGCGACCATCGCGCCATGCCATTGACCAAACCCAACGATCGCGAAAGATCGAGCGAACCTCGCGTTTAACTTTAATGATGTAATCGATCATGCCAGGTTAAGGATCCGTTCGTTCACTAATTTTCCGCCCTTCATTTGAAGAATTCGTTCTGTCTTCTCCGCCAATTCAAGATTATGAGTGACCAGGATCAAGGTTGTTTTCTCTTCCCGGTTCATTCCAAAGAGCAGGTCGACTATCTGCTTCGCATTTTCTTCATCGAGGTTACCCGTGGGTTCATCAGCAAACAAAAT
>DAOOCD010000155.1:0-8658 GCA_035408225.1 Cyclobacteriaceae bacterium
CGATGATACAGTTCAGCGAATGATCGTTGTTCGTTTTCGGTTAGAGCAAATCTTGTATTACCCTGTTCCCAAAGGTGTTGAAACGGAAGTAGAAGGCCTTCGATATGAACTGGAATCCATTGTGGCTGCCTTAAGGTTTTTAATAAAAGGATTAACACAACCGCGTTTCGAACAGCACCGGTTTTCGTATCTGGTGAAGGAATTGGCTGATAAGCTATCGGCCATGCACCATCAAAAAATATCTTTAGAGATAATAAATCCAGATCAAGAGACAAATCTGACACCGGAAATAAAACAAGAGTTATTTTATTTAGTACATGAAACAGCTCACAACTTCATGAAGAATTCTATGGGTTTTGAGCTTGCAATCTCTAATTAAATGGGCAGAAGACCTTATCGTTGACATCAAGGACAATGGCCAGGGATTGCAACGAGGTCGGGGTTTTGGTTTGGGGATGGTCTCCATGCAGGAAAGAGCCAAGCGCATTGATGCTGAGTTATCATTTATCTCTATGTACAACGGCCTGCACGTGCAAATTAAAAAGACTTTACAATAATCCATTGCGAAGGGCAAACGCAACTAGCTCGGCTGTGTTCTGGGCGTAGAAATGAATTTGTTAACTTTGCTCTTCAGGCACAGATTTTCAAGACACTTGGTAATTTAAAGGAGAGTCCCTGCGAAAGAATAAGAAGAAACTGCTTGGTTCAAACTGCTGCAGAACCTGTTATTGCGCATCTAGCTTGCGCATCAGTAGATTGGACAGGAATTGGGGCACCTGTTTGTCATGGCGCAGTATTAATATATCAGATTGCAGCGTCTGATAATTGCAACGCAAATGCAGAAATATGTAATAATCAACCAGAATAATTCTTATGAAGAAATTGATTAAACTTACTCCAATTATTTTGGCCATTCTCTACTATTTATTTGTCAGACAGTCTGATTTTAGCTGGAATTTGAAAATGACTATTCTCTGTTCAATGATTATAGTTAGTATTTATTCATTAATCAAGTCAAATGATTTATTGAATAAAATCCGGTTGAGATATCTAGTCTTTGGGTTAATATCGGCAATAGTTGTTGGTCTTTTTTTCTTTATTATGATTTGAATTAAGTTAATATGAATTAATTTAATTGGCCTTCCTGTAGGAATGGCCTTTTTTTGTTTCAGGTAATTCATTATCGGACTCTAATTCAATACATTCAATGTTTAACCTAATAAGAGTAATCCATTAGTTTCTTATTATTGTGTTTATAAAATTTAACGTATGCAAAAAAAACAAAGTTTAACCCTTTGGTTCTTGCTTGCCGCGATTTCGGTAGGCTTCGGTCAGGCCCGTAAAATTGAATTTACAGAATATGATCTGCCCAATGGATTGCATGTTATCCTGCATAAGGATAATACTACCCCCATCGTAGCGGTTTCAGTATTGTATCATGTGGGTTCAAAAAATGAGGACCCAAACCGCACCGGCTTTGCGCACTTCTTCGAGCACTTGTTGTTTGAAGGTTCAGATAATATTAAGCGCGGTGAATTTGATAAGTACCTCGCCAATGCAGGCGCAACCAATAACGCCAACACCTCCAACGACCGCACTTTTTATTACGAGGTACTTCCATCCAATCAATTGGAACTTGGTTTATGGATGGAGTCCGAGCGAATGATGCATGCCAAGATTGAACAGATTGGTGTAGAGACCCAACGCGAAGTAGTTAAAGAAGAGAAGCGTCAGCGCATAGATAACCAACCGTACATGTCATTTCAGGCTGAGATTTTTAAAAGAGCCTATACGGTTCATCCTTATCGATGGACTCCCATCGGATCGATGGATGATCTTAACGCAGCTTCGTTGGATGAGTTTATTGCCTTTTATAAGAAATTCTATGTTCCTGAAAATGCAACCCTCTCCATTGCCGGAGACATCGACATCGAACAAACCAAAGCCGCTGTTGCAAAATACTTTAAAGATATTCCTAAAGGCAGTAAGGAAATCCCTCGCCCTACGGTGAAAGAACCTGAGCAAAAGGCTGAAGTGCGTGATGTGGTATTTGATAATATTCAATTACCTGCGGTGTTTCAGGCGTACCACATTCCCGCTCAAGGCACACCGGATTCATATGCATTGGAAATGTTGAGCACGGTATTAAGTGGTGGTCAAAGCTCTCGTATGTATAAAGCATTGGTGGATGAACAAAAGAAGGCGTTGCAGGTAGCATCCTTTCCTTTTGCTCTCGAAGACCCAGGCCTTTACATCACCCTTGGCATTGTAAACATGGGCATTGATCCAACAGATCTCGAAAAGGCAATGGATGCAGAGATTGAAAAAGTGAAGAATGAATTAATCTCAGAAAAGGAATTTCAAAAAATCCGCAACCAGATGGAAAGCCAATTCGTGCAGCAAAATTCAACTACCTTCGGAATAGCCGAGCAGCTAGCCAACTATCATGTGTATTATAAAGATGCCAACCTGATCAATACTGAAATAGATCGCTACATGAAAGTGACTCGTGAAGATTTACAACGAGTTGCAAAAAAATACCTCACCAAAGAAAATCGGGTAGTGTTGCAATACATGCCCAAATCGGCTCAAAGCAAACCTGATAATACTCAAATCAAAAAAGATAATTGATTATGAAGAAGCATATTATATTCATTTGCTTGTTGCTCGTATTCATATCCGCACAAGCGCAAGTTGATCGCACCAAAGCACCTAAGCCAGCTCCGGCTCGCGAGATTAAAATAGGTGAGTACCAGACCTTCACGTTAAAAAACGGTCTGCAGGTATTTGTTGTTGAAAATCACAAATTGCCTCGCGTTCAGTTTTCGCTGCAATTAAAAAATGATGCAATTTATCAGGGCGAAAAGGAAGGCTACATAGACATGGCCGGTACGTTGATCGGCACGGGTACGAAAACAAAAACAAAAGCTCAGATTGATGAAGAGACTGATTTTATTGGCGCTAATCTGAGCACAAGTTCCAACGGAATTTTTGCATCCAGCTTAACCAAGCACACCACTAAGTTGCTTGATTTGATGAGTGATGTTTTATACAATCCGGCCTTTGCCCCCGAAGAGTTGGAGAAACTTAAAACACAAACCCTTTCTGGCATTGCAGCAGGTAAAGATGATCCCAATACTATTGCAGGTAACGTGCGCAGTGCCTTACGGTATGGAAAGCAACATCCTTACGGATTGTTTACTACTGAGAAATCTGTGGCTGCAATTACGATGGATGACATAAAGGGATATTATAACACCTACTTCAAGCCCAACAATGCGTATCTGATTATTGTTGGAGATATTGATTTAAAGACGGCTAAAAGTATTTCAGAGAAGTATTTTGCGAAGTGGGCTCCTGGCGAGGTAAAGAATCCAACGTATACACAACCTAAAGAACCTGCTAAAACCTATGTTGCTTTAGTTGATCGTCCAGCTTCGGTGCAGTCAGTAATCAACATCACGTATCCCGTTGATTTAAAACCCGGCACACAAGATGCTATCAAGGCCCGTGTGACTAATCAGATTTTGGGTGTAGGATTCTCTGCCCGATTGAATCAAAATCTTCGCGAAAAGCATGGTTTTACCTATGGCGCAGGCTCGCAATTGAACCCTGACAATCTCGTTGGAAGTTTTAATGCTGCGGCCAGCGTGCGTAATGAAGTAACGGATAGTTCTGTGTATGAATTTATTTCAGAACTCAAGCGCATAGTTAACGAGCCAGTTGAAGAGAAAGAGTTGATTTTGGCTAAAGCCGAAATCTCAGGGGCCTTTGGTCGCTCACTCGAAAACCCGCAGACCATCGCCAACTTCGCGTTGAACACAGCTAAGTACAACTTACCTAAAGATTATTATAATAATTATCTGAAATATGTGGATGCTATTACATTGGCTGATGTACAAGCGACAGCCAAGAAGTTTATCCGTCCGGATAATGCTCACATTGTGGTAGTAGGTAAAGGATCAGATGTTGCCGATAAACTTAAAAAGTTTGGTGAGGTAAAGTACTTTGATATTTACGGTGAGCCCTATGTTCCAACAAAAGCATCAACTCTTCCTGCTGGTTTAACTGCAGAAAAAGTAATTGCAAGCTACATTGAAGCGATTGGTGGTGCGAAGAAAATTCAGGAACTGAAGAGTGTGAAGACAACGATGAAAGCCACTGTTCAGGGAATGGAGCTGACAATGATTAATTCAAAAAAAGCGGTGGGAAAAAGCTTGACAGAAGTTTCTGTTCAAGGCAACGTAATGCAGAAAAGTGTAACCGATGGAAAGGAAGTTGCTGAAATTCAAATGGGACAAAAAGCCCCCATTGATGCAGCAGCAAAGGAAAAAAATCTCTTTGAAGCTCATTTAGTCCCGGAAACTATGCTTGCTTCCCTGAAAGTAAAAGCAACCTTGAAGGCAATTGAAGTGCTGGATGGAAAAGATGCATATGTAGTGGAGTATGAATTTCCAGCGGGTGAAAAAATTACCAATTATTTTGATAAGGAATCCGGGTTAAAAGTTCAAACTGTTGAGCAGGTGAAAACCCCGCAAGGAGAAGTTGCCATCCCAACCAAGTTGCAAAACTATAAGGAAGTGAGTGGGGTTAAATTCCCGCATACTATTCTGGTAAGCCAGGGGCCAACGATTTTCAATTTTCAGGTTTCAAGCCTGGAAGTTAATCCGGCCTTGGATGATGCCATATTTAAAGTACAGTAATCAGTAATCATGGCTACATGAACATTTCCTCCGTTACCCCTCTCCATTGGAGAGGGGCTGAGGTTAAAACTGGCCTTTTTTTATTGATTATATGGGTTCCTGCCAAAATTCAGAGGTCAATCTTGTAAATCCCGATTATCCTGCACATTTTTGCACCCCTTTAGAAATTGAGGTTTATCAGATAATATTATGAAACGCACATTCCAACCTTCCCGCAAGAAAAGAACCAACAAGCACGGTTTCCGCGAGCGTATGGCTTCTGCCAATGGTCGCAGAGTACTTGCTTCCCGCAGAAAAAAGGGAAGAAAGAAGCTTACCGTTTCTGACGAAGGCACTCCTAAGACCAAATAACCTTTTGGGTTAGTTTCCCCGAAAGGGATTAATTTTAATCTCATGGGGAGGTTTACGTTCACAAAAGCGGAAAGGCTTTCAAAAGAAAAATTGATACAGGAACTCTTTGAAAAGGGTTCCTCTTTTTATTTATACCCCTTTAAAGTTGTACATAGACTTAGCCCTGATCAGGGTGTTGAGGCAGTAAATCAGGTGCTTATTTCAGTATCTACCCGCCAATTTAAAAGGGCGGTCGACAGAAACAAAGTGAAGCGGAGAGTGCGTGAAGCCTATAGACTTCAAAAGGAAATCATTCAATCACGATCTGAAAAGGGAATTTTTTCGTTTATATATACAGCGAAGGAAATCTTACCTTTCGCGGAGATCAAAGGCAAACTTTTTTTAGTGCTGGAAAAAATTAAGAAATTGGAATCCCTATAAGTTGAAAATGATGAAGAGGTTGAAAGTAATAGGAGTGTTGGCTGCATTAGCGTTTACCATCTGGGCCTTTCAGGTTCCTGGTGAAAAGTATTTCGATATCGCCAAAAGCCTGGACATTTTTGCCACTTTATTTAAAGAGGTGAATGCCTATTATGTTGATGATGTAAGTCCGAAAAAATTAATTGATAATGGCATTCATGGTATGCTGGATCAGTTAGATCCATATACTGATTACATTCCGGAGGAAGATCTTGAAGCGTTCAGCATTCAAACTACAGGACAGTATGCAGGGGTTGGAGCATTGATTGGTGTTGTCAATAAGAAAACAGTAATAACCAATCCTTATGTTGGGTTCCCGGCAGAACGCGGAGGGTTGCGTGTTGGCGATGAGATTATTTCTGTTGATGGCAAGAACGTGCAGGGTAAACCAACAACAGAGGTAAGTGCTTTGCTAAAAGGAAAACCGAAAACAGAAGTTTTAGTAGAGGTAAAAAGGTCCGGACAAAAGGATAACCTGAAATTCAAATTGGTGCGCGAGAAAATTAAAATCTCAAACATTACCTATCAGGGAATGGTAGGTGCAGAAACGGGCTACATTAAATTAGATGAATTTACACCTGGGGCTGGAAAAGAAGTTGAAGAAGCTGTAACCAAATTGAAACAGCAAGGAGCAAGAAAATTAATTCTTGATTTACGCGATAATCCCGGAGGCTCGTTATATGAAGCAGTGAACATTGTTAACGTATTTATTCCGAAAGGGAAAGAGGTAGTTGCCACCAAAGGCAAAGTGCCCGAATGGAATAAATCGTACACTACATTAAATAATCCATTAGATACGGAAATACCGATTGCAGTTCTTACCAGTGGGGGAAGCGCTTCGGCATCGGAAATTGTTGCAGGATCGCTTCAGGATTATGATCGGGCTATTTTGGTCGGACAAAAAACATTTGGTAAAGGACTTGTTCAGACAACACGACAATTAGCGTACAATGCTCAGCTAAAAATTACTACGGCAAAGTATTATATCCCGAGTGGGCGATGCATTCAGGCGCTTGATTATGAACATCGCAAAAGCGATGGCACCGTAAATAAATTTCCAGATTCACTTAAGCGGGAATTTAAAACGGCAGGTGGCAGAAAGGTGTTTGATGGTGCTGGTTTGGATCCTGATGTGTTTTTGGAAGGAGAAACATATGGCTCGGCCGTTATAGAGTTGGTTGCATCCGGGTATGTATTTGAATATGCCACCAAGTATTGCGGAGAGCACGCACTACCAACAACGTTTAAGAACTTCAATCTTTCGGATGAAGAGTACCAGAAGTTTGTTTCGTGGGTGAAAGAGCAAAAATTTTCATACAATACAGAACTGGATCAAAAAACGGAAGAGTTAATAGCAACTGCCAAAACGGAAAAGTATTTCGATGAGTTGCAATCCCCACTAAAGGATTTGAAAACCAAAATTGAGCAGAACAAAAATTCAGCACTAATCCGATTCAAACCAGAGTTGTCGAGAATCCTCGCTCAGGAAATTGCCTTCCATTATGGGCTAGCTAAGGGCCAGATCGAATTTTCAATGGATAGTGATCCGGAAATTCAGGAAGCAAAAAAAGTTTTGTCCGATCCTGCTGCTTACAAAAAATTTCTTTCTCCAAACTAATGGCCTTGCTACTTAGTTTGGAAACATCTACACAGGCTTGTTCCGTAGCCCTGCATAATGAAGGTTTCCTTTTAGCTTCTCGCGAAATGATAACGCCACGGTCAGCCGCGTCTCAGCTGGCAGTTATGATTCAGGATGTCTTAAATCATTCAAAAAAAAAACCGTCAGACTTGCAGGGAGTGGTTGTGGCTTCAGGTCCAGGTTCATATACAGGATTACGAATAGGAGTAGCAACAGCGAAAGGACTTTGTTATGCACTTAACATTCCCCTGATCTCCATTAATACACTTGATCTTCTTTCCTCAATGGGAAAGCAAGATTTAATATCTCGCCCTACATTAACCGCCAGTGAAATAGATGAACAGATTCTTTTTTGTCCTATGCTTGATGCCAGGAGAATGGAAGTGTATTGCAAACTAGTAGATTATAGTCTGAATGAGGTTGAGCCCACGCAGGCAAAAATTCTTGATGAGCATAGTTTTAGCAAACATCTTGAAAGCCGGGTAATTTATTTTTTAGGAGAAGGGGCAGTAAAGTGCCGCGAAATCATTCTTCATAATAATGCCCGGTTTTTTCCTGACCTTACTCCACAGGCTGCCCATTTAGGAGAGTTGGGGTACACAAAGTGGAGAGAATCTGCTTTTGAAGACATTGCAACTTTTGAGCCTTTATACCTCAAAGATTTCCTTATTAAAAAACCAAATTTAGTTTAGGTGTGTTGAAACAGGAATGGAAAAGGAAATAATCAATAGGGTTAACAGCAGTCAATTGATAACCTTCGATCTCGAAGAACTTTACACATCAGGTGAGCGGGTGCTATTTGACTTGAAAGATTTACTTTTTCAAGAACTGGTTTTGCGTGAGAAAGATTTTCGTGATTTCATCAAATCACATGATTGGACTCAATATCAAAATAAATTTGTGGCGATAACCTGTTCAGCAGATGCCATTGTGCCTACCTGGGCGTATATGTTGTTATCGGCATCTATACAGCCTTTCGCGCGTCAGGTAGTTTTTGGTTCCTTACGGGATTTAGAGACCATCCTTTTTAATCAAGCGTTAAACAAAGTCGATTGGCAAAAATATAGTAGTGCCAAAGTCGTGGTTAAAGGCTGCAGTAAGGTTGAGGTGCCCACTTCAGCCTATGTAGAAGTAACAAACAGACTTCGTTCGGTAGCTACCAGTATTATGTTTGGCGAGGCTTGTAGTACAGTACCAATTTTTAAGAAAAAAAGCACCTGATTCTCATTCTGATAATCAGGTAGTTAAGGGCAATCGGCCCAAGAAGGGCTTTTTTTGCTAAAAATCTTTACCGCAACTATTGCAGAAACCCCATCAACATGTACCTTTGCACTCCCTTTGAACGAAAAGGGGATTTTTGGGATAATTTGAGGTTCTTAATTGACTTAAAGATTATACCTACACTAGTTCGAAAGCCATCGCCTTTAACGGGGTGATGATGAATAGGACACACGTTCTTTGAATGAATGGAGATTGATAGCGGACCCGTGGTAACTCGATGGAGGG
>DAOOCD010000156.1:0-4772 GCA_035408225.1 Cyclobacteriaceae bacterium
ACAAACAAATCTTAACAATCCTTTACTTACACTGTTCAGTTCCAATGTATCTTTAAGGTGCCGCACCGGACTTACAGTCAGGATGATCCGCAGGGCCGGATTTAATGCCTTTACTCTTTTGTATAACTCATCGAACGACTGATAAATCTCTTTTTCATCCAGTAGCTGTTTTATGAATTGCGATGCAGGAACTTTATGGCAGTTAGAAACGAGTTGGTTATTCTGTATCAGCTGATATACCCATGCCGTTCCATACGTAAGAATCAATACATCAGTGGCTTTGATTGACTGTTTAACAACTTGTTGCTGCTCACGAATTGTTTGTTCTAGTTGTTCGCGGGTGGTAGCCGACCATTGCGAATGATACCCATAATGATACCACAATCCATCCCGCTCCACAAAAAGCGATTCATTCAGTGAATCCTCAAGGGATTGTAAAAGTAATTGATGAATGGAGATCGGGTTATAGGTGGTTCCAAAGGGATTCGTGCAAACCTGGAACTTATTGGATTTCATCCACTGACCAAATTGATCGGCAAAGCAGGAACCTAATGTTACGATTTTATGATGCAGTTCGATTGGGGTACGCGGTGAGCAATTTAATTCGGTTCGAAACGAGAGCGGCATCAGGATTTTGAATAATTTTGGATAGCTGAATTCAATTTGAAAGATAACAGGTTCTGTCGGGCTCAGGTTACTTTCTGCACTATTTTATGAACAGAAATATCGGTGCCCTGCACCGCATCGCCTCCAAAAAAACAAGACTCATCATCGGCCTGATGTCAGGTACCTCGTTGGATGGCCTGGATATAGCGCTTTGCCGGATTTCAGGAAGTGGCCTGCAGACTAAATTGAAAGTGCTTGAATTTCAGACCATGCCATATTCTAACGATGTTAAGGACCGGATACTGCAGGTATTTGCAAAGGAGCAAATAGAATTTCAGGCGCTTTGCGAGCTCAATGCTTTTATCGGATCACTGCATGGTAAAATGGTAATTCAGTCATTGCGTACATGGAAACGTAAGGCTTCTCAAATAGATATAGTGGCATCTCATGGTCAAACTGTTTTTCATGCCCCTCGCTTTTTGTATCCGAAGGCAGAGCAAAATTCAACGTTGCAAATAGGTGATGGCGATCACCTGGCAGTACAAACCGGAATAATTACGCTGAGTGACTTTCGTCAAAAACATATTGCTAAAGGCGGTGAAGGCGCACCATTGGCTGTGTATGGCGATTATCTTTTATTCTCCCGCAAGGGGGAAGACCGCATCATGTTGAATGCCGGAGGCATTGGTAACTTTACGTATTTACCGGCATCAGGCAAAGCCTCAGCCGTATTTGTTACTGACACCGGACCCGCCAATACATTGCTTGATCAAGTCGTTCGAAAGCATCTGCCAGATGTTTATTATGATAAAGATGGAAGGCTTGCAAAGCAAGGCAATTACAACATCGAACTTTTAAAAGCGTTGAAGTCAAATCCTTTTTTTAGTAAGTCGTTTCCTAAAACAATCGGCCCTGAATTATTCAATCTTCAGTATGTAGAACGAGCACAAAAATTGAGTGGAACAAACGACATTACTCTGGAAAATTTGTTGGCCACATTAACCCGGTTTAGTGCCGAAACTATGGCGGAAGCCATTCAGAAAGTAATCAGGAAGAAAAAAACGTTTAAATTATTTATGAGTGGGGGCGGAGCGCATAATCCATTATTGATGGAATGGCTTCGTGACTTACTGCCGAATGTATCCTTTAATAAAATGTCAGAATTGGGAATTTCGGGCGATGCCAAGGAAGCCGTATTGTTTGCCGTACTTGCCAATGAAGCGCTTGTTGGAGGCAAGGTTGACTTTGGTTCGCGTTCAAAAGTTCCAACAGTATCGATGGGGAAAGTCTCTTTTCCGAATTGAGAGCCATCATCTGTTTTAAGAAGGCGTCAGACCGCTTTGAGCGGTCAGACGCCTTTCGATGTAAATAGTTAATAAAAGAATGATAAATTGTTTTGAGAAAAAATTATGAGTTCAAAGTTTATTACCGTTACCGAACAACCTTCTAATTACAGGCATCTTGAAAAAATGTCTGTAGTGGAATTGCTAAGAAATATAAATACCGAAGATAAATCCGTACCACTGGCAGTTGAAAATGCGATCCCTCAAATCGAGGCCCTGGTTCAGGCCGCTTCCGATAAACTCCTTAGTGGCGGTCGACTTTTTTATATTGGCGCAGGCACCAGTGGCAGGTTAGGGGTAGTGGATGCCAGCGAATGCCCACCCACATATGGTGTACCCTACGGCTTAGTGATCGGAATTATTGCAGGTGGAGAGAAAGCAATTACCCGGGCAGTTGAATTTGCCGAAGACAGTCCGGAACGCGGCTGGGCTGATCTGGAAAATCATCATGTGCGGGAAACTGATTTTGTGATTGGCATTGCAGCCAGTGGCAAGACCCCCTATGTGCTGGGCGCGCTGAAAAAGTGCAAGGAAAAAGGCATCCTTACCGGAAGCATCTCCTGTAATCCCAATGCCCCTGTCAGTCAGGTCGTTGATTTTCCGATAGAAGTTGTGGTAGGGCCAGAGTTTGTAACCGGCAGTACCCGGATGAAGAGCGGCACGGCCCAAAAACTCGTTTTGAATATGATCTCTACTTCCCTTATGATCAGGCTTGGCCGGGTGGAAGACAATAAGATGGTGAATATGCAGCTCACTAATGATAAGTTGGTAGACCGGGGTATAAAAATGGTGATGGAAAATGCCGGAATTACTGACTATGAAAAGGCACGCGTTCTTTTACTTCACCATGGCTCGGTAAAAAAGGCTGTTACTGAGTATTTGAAAAATTAAAGAGTCAGGGACTTAGAATAATCTTTAAACAGCTATTTTTGAGCTTCTACCTATCAATAATTTTATGAGTCAGTTATCTGTTTCTGAAAAAATCCCAACTAAAATTTTCAAGACTTCTGAGCAGGCTTCCATTTTCGTTGCAAACGAAATCGCAGACCTGATCCGAAAAAAACAAGCTGAAGGAAAACCGTGTGTGTTAGGCCTTGCCACCGGTTCAACGCCAACACGCGTATATGCCGAGTTGGTGAACCTCCACAAAAAAGGATTAAGCTTTAAAAACGTAATCACTTTTAACCTGGACGAATACTATCCGATGCAGCCCACTTCGTTGCAGAGTTATGTTCGATTTATGAATGAACATCTATTCAACGGTGTCGATATTCCAAAAGCAAATATTAATATTCCCGATGGCACGTTGCCAAAAGAAAAGGTAGCTGAGTATTGCCGCAGCTACGATGCGAAAATTGAATCGTTAGGGGGTATTGACCTGCAAATTCTTGGGGTGGGGCGTACGGGCCACATTGGTTTTAATGAACCAGGTTCTTCTGAGAAATCTCCAACCAGGATGATTACCCTCGATCAGGTTACCCGTATTGATGCAGCCAGTGATTTCTTTGGTGAAGAAAACGTTCCGCGTAAAGCCATCACCATGGGGGTAGGCTCAATCCTTAAGTCAAAGCGTATCATCATGATGGCTTGGGGTGAAGGGAAAGGCCCCATCATTCAGAAGGCGGTAGAAGGTCCGGTTACCGATCAGATTCCATCTACATTCCTGCAGAAGCATGACAATACCCAGGTAATTCTGGATGAAGCAGCTTCTTCAAAACTTACGGCCGTACAAACACCTTGGCTTGTTGACAGTTGCGAATGGAATGAAAAACTGATTCAAAAAGCAGTCGTGTGGTTAGCACTTCGCCTGCAAAAACCAGTGCTTAAACTTACCAACCATGATTACATGGAGCATGGGATGGGCGATATTATTACTGAATACGGTTCGGCTTACCAGGTTAATATTAAAATCTTCAATGCCCTTCAACACACCATCACCGGTTGGCCGGGAGGTAAACCCAATGCCGATGACTCAAATCGTCCGGAACGCGCAAAACCATTTCCTAAGCGGGCTATTATTTTCAGTCCACACCCCGATGATGATGTTATCTCCATGGGTGGAACATTTATTCGTTTGGTAGATCAGGGACATGAGGTTCATGTGGCCTATCAGACGTCTGGTAACATTGCTGTGTTTGATGATGATGCAATTCGATTTGCTGACTTTGTAAGAGACTTCAATCATTCGTTTGGTTTAAGTAAGGCGGATGGTGAAAAATTCTACGAAAAAATTGTTAGCGACATTAGAAATAAAAAACCAGGGGAAGTTGATAGTCAGGAAGTGATGAAGATCAAAGGCCTGATTCGCAGGGGCGAAGCAAAAGCTGGGTGTCGTTATACAGGTATTCCGGATACGCAAGCTCACTTTCTGGACATGCCTTTCTATGAAACCGGAACAGTTAAGAAAAAGCCGTTGGGTGAAAAGGACATTCAGATTATCGTGGACCTGATTGAACAGATTAAACCGCATCAGATTTACGCTGCGGGTGATCTCTCAGATCCACATGGAACTCACCGTGTTTGTCTGGCTGCTATTTATCAGGCCATTGATAAACTAAAGCACAAAGACTATATGAAGGATTGCTACGTATGGCTCTATCGCGGTGCATGGCAGGAGTGGGATATCGACCAGATTGAAATGGCGGTGCCGCTCAGTCCGGACGAACTTATGCGTAAGCGCAGGGCAGTATTCAAGCACCAGTCGCAAAAAGACAGTGCAGTATTCCCGGGCAGCGACAAGCGCGAGTTCTGGGTGCGGGCCGAAGATCGAAATCACGCGACAGCGGAAGCATATAACTTGCTTGGATTAGCTGAGTACGAAGC
>DAOOCD010000156.1:4872-8658 GCA_035408225.1 Cyclobacteriaceae bacterium
GAAATCACGCGACAGCGGAAGCATATAACTTGCTTGGATTAGCTGAGTACGAAGCGATAGAGGCATTTGTGAGATATCATTTTTAATAGTTACTGGCTTCTGGTCTCTAGCTCCTAGACACCAGGAACGAGCAACAAGTGACAAGTAACTAAAAGCTACCATGCACCTTGTATCCTGGAATGTTAACGGTATTCGCGCCATCATAAAAAAGGAGTTTGTAGCTAATGTGCGAACCATGGCTCCGGACATTATGGGCTTGCAGGAAACAAAAGCTGCGAAAGATGAAGTGCTCTCGGCTCTCGAACTTTTGCCGGAATATAAAGTCTATGCGAATTCATCCAAAGCCCGCAAGGGATATTCAGGTACAGCTATTCTTACCAAGGCTGAACCACTGGATGTTACGTATGATATGGGTTTGGATGAGCATGACCAGGAGGGCCGGGTAATTACTGCAGAATTTCCAACGTATTTTTTTATCACAGTTTACACTCCGAATGCAGGCGAAGGCCTGTCGCGTCTGGAGTATCGGCAAACCTGGGATAATGCTTTTCGCGAATATATTTTGTGGTTGAACCGAAGAAAACCTGTGATAGTATGCGGTGACTTTAATGTGGCACACCAGCCCATCGATCTTGCGCACCCAAAAGCAAATTATAATAAATCGGCAGGCTATACCCAGCAGGAGATCGATGGCTTTGATAAATTGTTGAATGCCAGCTTTGTGGACACGTTCCGGCATTTCTATCCGGATATGGTTAAATATTCGTACTGGAATTTTGTTACCAATGGCCGGGCAAAAAATGTTGGCTGGCGCATCGATCATTTCCTGGTACCAGAAAAAATTCTGCCCCGCGTAAAAGATGCATTGATCTATAATGAATACCATGGTTCAGATCATTGTCCGGTGGGATTGAAAATAGATCTATCCTAATCTCATCGAACTGTGTCCAACCAGCTTACATGGAAGAGTGCTGTTCATAGCAAAGCCTTCATAGTTCAGTTAGTAGTCACTATTATGGCTTTACTTACCATCCTACTTGCCTTACCATACTATTTCCATTCCGTAATCGGCCCTAAGCCTGGCTTGCAACTTCAGGATCCGATCCTGAATCTTTTTACACCTCAGGATTTCTCGGTACTCATTTTTACCCTGATATATTTATCGCTGTTCATTGTTTTATGGGGACTCATTAATAAGCCGTATGGGATTGCTTTAGGACTTGGTAGTTACCTGGTAGTCACAATAGTGCGCACGATTACAATGTATGTGTTTACACTGGAGCCACCTACGGGTATCATTGTGCTTCAGGATCCATTTATTGACCGCGTTGCATACGGGGGCAATGTGTTTACGAAGGACTTATTCTTTTCCGGCCATGTGGCAACGCTAACCTTATTAGGGTTGGTGGAAGAAAGACCTTGGGCGAAAAAGAGTGTGCTGTGTAGCACACTAATCGTGGGGGTTCTAATAATTATCCAGCGGGTACATTATACCATAGACGTAGTGGCGGCACCGTTCATTACTTATGGAATTGTAAAATTGTTTAACCGATTCCAGAAAAAGGCCATTCAGACTGAACCAGGTAGTTAAACGTAGTTCAAAATCAGGTTTTGGCCATAAAAAATTCAGTTTAATAGCTTATCTTAAATTAACTTTACGGTCACTTTTACGTAATCTACTGTGAATTGATCATGATTAAGGGTAAATCGATAAGTATGGTTCAACAAGCATCAAAGCCCCGGGATTTCAGCTATCCCTTGTTTATGTTAGGGGAAAAAATTACAGCAGAACAAAAGAAGTTTTTTGACACCTTTGGCTTTCTCCATTTCAGGCCATTTATTTCAAAGGAGATGGTTGCAGAAATACTCAAAGAGTCTGAACGGGTGCAGTCAGAATGGATTGCCCAGGACCGAAAAATGGTAAATGGAGTTCCAATTAAATATGGAAAGGATGTCGATGGAAAAAAAATCGTTCAACGCTTTGCTTTTTTAAATCAACATAGCCCATTGCTGGCAGATTTTTTAAAGGACAAGCGCTTTGAAGCATTATTCGAATTAATCGGGGCAGCGGATAGTCGTGTTGGAATTAATGAAAAAGACGGACTGGTATTCAATCATTACATAAATACAGATCAAAGTAATTACTCTCAATTAGGGTGGCATACAGATTCTCTACGCGATGTATTTTATGGCCAACGAATTATGCCCATGCTCAATGTGGGGGTGCATCTGGACCGTTCCCGTACAGATAACGGTGGGTTAAGATTATTACCGGGTACTCATAACAAAGGGATTAAAACGATCTTGTTCCATAAAATGTACTTTGATAATAAACCGGATGAAAATGAAGTAGGACTTAATGTGGAGCCAGGCGATTTAACCATCCACGATGGACGACTTTGGCATCGGGTCGCTCAGTCACCTTTTGTCGGGGAGACGAGTAGGCGAAGGGTAATGTATGTTCCCATTATCAGCGGTAAAGTAATTCATAAAACCAAGGAAAGTAAACCCAGGTTATACCAGCGCTTTATGGCGCTTACCAATAAATAAAAGTATGAAGGACTTCGCTTTAATAACCGGTGCCAGTGGTGGTATCGGTTATTATTTTGCCCACGAATTAGCTCGAAAGAAACACAATGTACTTTTGGTAGCACGCTCCGGGGATAAACTAATGGAACTAAAAAATCTTTTGACAGAGCGCTATCAGATTCAGTGCGAGTATGTAGCTATGGATTTGTCAGTAGCTGGAGCCGCAGACCAACTGTTTGATTGGTGCACCACGAGAAACTATGAAATCAATATTCTGATTAACAATGCCGGGTATGGTCTCTTTGGATACTTTGAAAAGCAGGAAGTAACCGAAGTCAAGAATATGATGCAGCTTAATATGAATACGCTCATGGAACTGTGTCATATTTTCTTGCCCATGCTGAAGACAAAACCAAAAGCCTACATTATGAATGTAGCCAGCACCGCCTCTTACCAGGCCGTTCCTACGCTTTCTGTATATGCGGCTACCAAGGCCTTTGTAGTTTTGTTCACGAGGGGGTTGCGGTATGAACTCAAAAACACTTCCGTGTCGGTGAGTTGCTTAAGTCCCGGGGCTACTTCAACAAACTTTATTGATCGGGCGCGTCTGCAGGCTATAAAAGAGAGAGCAGATAAATTCAGCATGAGTGCCGGGTCAGTTGCCCGGATAGGGATTGACGGAATGTTTAAAGGAAAGCCCGAGATTATTCCGGGATTTGTAAACTGGTTTTCATCACAGCTAACAGGATTTGTTCCTAAGGTGCTAACCGAAAAGATAGCTGCCGGATTGTATAAAGACGCGCTTAAATAAATCAGACACGTTCAATCTGCGCACCCAGTTTTTTCAATCGGTTCTCAATATCCTGATAGCCACGATCAATCTGATCGATGTTGGAGATCTCGCTTTCACCCTGGGCTGAGAGTGCCGCAATCAACAATGCAACTCCGGCACGAATATCAGGCGAAGCCATTTTCACTCCGCGTAACGCTTGCTTGCGATCAAGCCCAATTACAGTAGCCCGGTGCGGGTCGCATAAGATAATCTGTGCGCCCATATCAATCAGTTTATCCACGAAGAACAACCGGCTCTCAAACATTTTCTGATGTACCAGTACGGTGCCTTTGGCCTGCGTGGCAACTACCAGCACAATGCTTAATAAGTCGGGGGTAAAGCCCGGCCAGGGCGCATCAGCAACGGTAAGGATTGAACCATCTATGAAGGTTTCTATTTCGTAATGATCCTGGGCGGGCACATAA
>DAOOCD010000157.1:0-5750 GCA_035408225.1 Cyclobacteriaceae bacterium
TGAATATAGAAAGGATCAGACTGAAGCCCAGTGCCCACCAGAATCCATCAACTTCAAAACCGGGAACGAAGTAATCGACCAGCAAGATAATACCGGCATTGATTACCAGGAGAAAAAGTCCCAACGTGACAATGGTAATTGGAATCGTAAAGAGGATGAGTATTGGTTTCACGATAACATTGGCGATCGACAATACAAGGGCTACGAGTAAAGCATACCCATAATGTTCAACGTGCACCCCACCCTGAAGCAGGTATCCGGTAAGTAAAACCGCTAATCCAGATAAAAGAAAACGAACCAATCCATTCATAGAAATTATTTTATTAAAGAATTATTTTCTTTCAGACAAGTTGGTCAAAATTAATCAAATATGTGAGCCAAAGGTGATTGATTTTGGAATGATCAGTAAGACATATATAATAATCAACAGCGTGGTTATGCCTGAAAATAAAAATGTGGTCTCCGATCCAAAAGTAAACCATACCCAACCGGCCAGTGCACTTGCCAGCATTGTACAGACACTTTGAAACCCGGTGTAAGTGCCAATGGCTGTGGCTGTATCTTTTTTGTCAGTGATGTTGCTGATCCATGCTTTGGCCACACTTTCAGTGGCAGCAGCATATATTCCGTAAAAAAAGAATAAAATAAAAAAGAGATAAAGCTGATTGGCCATCGCCATCCCTGTATAGACAACTGCAAACATAAAAAGACCCATAATAAAAGTGTTCTTAAATCCAATCCGGTCGCTGAGCCTGCCGATGGGATAAGCAGCTAACGCATAAATCAGGTTATAAAAAATGTATACGCCAATCAAAGAAGTATCATCGAGGCCCGCTTCTTTAACTTTTAACAGAAGGAACACATCCGAGCTGTTGATGCACGCAAAAGCCAACAAACCGATAACGAGTTTCTTGTAAGCCGGGGGACTTTCTTTCCAGTAACGAACAAAAGAAAAAAGGGATGCCGCTTTCAAAGTAATCCTTTCGTGGTTTCCTTTTCGCTCTCGAATCAAAAAGGTAAAACTGATTGCCAAAATGCCCGGTATGAATGCGATGTAGAATAGTGTTTTATAATTGCCGGGATAAAAATAAAGAAACATTAAGGCGAAAGCGGGACCGATCACAGCACCAAGGGTGTCCATAGCACGATGTAATCCAAATACCTGACCCTTGGTTTGAGGGGTTGCTTCATCGGATAACATGGCATCACGGGCCCCGGTGCGCAATCCTTTTCCAATCCGATCAATGGTTCTTGAGAAAAATATCCAGATAGGAAATATGAATATCGCCATCATGGGTTTGGAGATAGCACTTAATAAGTAGCCGAGCCTAACGAACGGAAGACGTTTACCGCTGACATCGGACAGTTTACCAAAATAACTTTTGCTGAGTCCCGCGGTGGCTTCTGCTACACCTTCGAGTATGCCAATCAGTAAAATCGAAAATCCTATTTCTTTCAGATATACCGGCATCACGGGGTATAACATCTCGCTGGCCACATCCGTGAAAAGGCTTACCAGTGATAATATCCAAACGGTGCGGGAAATGATTTTCATTTAATTCAAAATCATTAAACAGAAACGAATCAAAAGTAGATAACGAATGCGATATAAAATTCCAATAGCTTGTATATTATGTAATTGGACTTACGCTCGAATATTTGCGTCTGACCGCTTAAAGCGGTCTGACGCCTCACATTTTCGCTGATACTAAAGATTTTTTCGTAACACTTCTTATATAAGAGAGCAATTCTTTTTTGTATTAAAAGGGATCACTACAAAAAAACCCTGCTTAACTTCGCAGCATGTATGCCATTGTCGATATTGAAACCACCGGAGGGTATGCGGATAATCACCGCATTACGGAGATTGCCATATATCACTACGATGGAATGCAAATCACGGATCAGTTTCATACGCTGATTAATCCGGGGCGCAATATTCCACACTTTATTACAGGCTTAACAGGAATTACTTCGCATATGGTGCAGGAAGCACCAACGTTTGAAGATCTCAGCGAAGAGATTTACGACTGGTTGAAAGACCGTGTATTTGTAGCGCACAATGCCCACTTTGATTATAGTTTTTTAAAGAAAGAGTTTGAAACAGCAGGAATTAACTGGACAACAAAGAAACTATGCACGGTTCGGCTCAGCAGAAAAATTATTCCGGGGTTAAATTCCTATAGTCTTGGACGATTAGCGGAGAGTCTGGGAATAAAAATACCTGATCGTCATAGGGCAGGTGGCGATGCATTAGCTACAGCAAAGATTTTTGATATTTTGATGAAGCGCGATCAAAGTGGCGTTATCTTAAAAGCACTGAAGCGTAATTCCGGTGAAACGATTCTACCGCCCAATCTTTCGAAAGCGGAGTTTGATAAACTTCCGGCAAAAGCCGGAGTATATTATTTTCTGGATTCAAGGGGCACTATTATTTATGTGGGCAAGGCGGTTAATATCAAGAAACGAATAGCCGGTCATTTTACCGGGGACGCGCGCGAATGGAATCGGTCCAACATCCGAAATGAAATTCATAATATCACGTACGAACTTACGGGAAGCGAGTTGATTGCTTTTATTTTGGAGTCGCAGGAGATACGCAGACTGTGGCCCAAGTATAATCTGGCCCAGAAATATAAAGTTGAAGAGTGGGGGGTGTATGATTATGAAGATCGCAACGGATATCTTCGGTTTGCCATCAACGTGGTTAGCCGTGGCACCAAGCCGCTCATTACTTTTTCCAGCAAGGGCGATGCGTGGAATTTTATGTGGGAGAAAGTAAAGGAGCACGACCTCTGTCCTAAACTTAGTGGACTACAAATAGCAAAGGGATTATGTTTTAGTCATCAGTCAGGCTCGTGCAAAGGCGCCTGTCAGGGCGTGGAGAAAGAGAAGAAGTATAATAAGCGAGTACAGAAAGCTATTGATTCATTCTTTGAAGCAGGTCAAACCGTAGCCATTGTTGGTAAAGGCCGCAGACCTGATGAAAAATCCGTGGTGTTGGTAGAAAATGGAAATTACCTTGGATTTGGTTTCTTTGATGAAACAGAAAATATTTCCAATCTGGACGCAGCGAAGAATTTCATTAAGCCCTCGAAGGATAACCGGGTAGTGCAGAATATTGTGAACTCGTATCTCACTAATCCGCGCGGAGTGGAGCTGGTGTTATTCAATTAATCTAATAAGCACTGTTCTGATTTGATACATCTGTTTCATTTCAGAACAGTTTATAATTTGTCATTTCCCCCAATCGCACATTAATCCCTTATTTCAGCTAATGGTATAATCTTGGCGGATTTGAAGGGAAAACTGTAAATTGAAATTCGTCTTCTTGATATGAAAAAGTATCAAGACTGGCTCCTTTCTTCTTATCGAACATGACGATGAAATATGTGTGATTGCAGCAACTAAATGATCAATACAGTAATTCTTATAACAAATAACCCCTAACCTCAAAACCTATGGAACAAACACTTCAAGGAAAAGCGCGCAACGCAAGCCTGCTTTCATTGGCTGTATTAGTAATTCTTATCTGGGGATTTTACCGAACTTATATTATGCACTTCCCCGCATTCGAAGGATTTATCTTTGTGCAGCACTTTCATGGTGTCACCCTGCTTGCGTGGATGGCGTCCCTCATCGTTCAACCCCTGCTCATTCAAAGAAAAAAAATGAGAATTCATCGGATGATTGGTAAATTCAGTTTTGTATTGGCGCCCCTGCTGGTTATATCAATTCTATTGGTGAGCAGGATGACTTATCTGAGAAATCTGGAAGCGATGCCTTCAAAACAGGATGCAGTTGCAATGATTGCCTTGTCAGTTGCTCCAATGCTTGCTTTCATTGTGCTGTATTGTCTGGCAATAGTCAACAAGAAAGATACATTTAGCCATATGAGATATATGATTGGCACTGCATTGATCATGATCGGCCCCGGACTTGGAAGGGCATGTGGTATTTATTTTAATATGCCCGGCCCGATGTCAGTAAGCTTTACGCTCATTCTGATTACATTCATTGCCCTTATCTTTTTCGCTACAGACTTGATTAAGAAAAGAAATTACCAGCCAAATTTGATTGTGCTTTTTATGATGATTTTTCAAAGCGTGGCGTGGGAGTTGCGTAGTACGCTATTATGGCAACCGATAGGAAATATTTTTGCATGGCTATATTCTTTGTAACATGCTCTATAACGATGTCTCTTTATAAATCACTTTTCCATCAAACACGGTAAGCACTACTTTGGTCTCGTGGGTCTTCATCGGATCGATGGTGAACAAATCCTGAGAGAATACAATGATATCGGCCAGTTGCCCGGCTTTAATTTGTCCTTTCAAATTTTCTTCGAAAGATGAGTAAGCGCCTGCAGAAGTATACGCCTTCATGGCTTGAGCCATTGAGATTTTATTTTCAACGATCCAACCACCTTCTGGAAATCCATCCGGAGTTCTTCTGTTAACTGCCACATGAATACCTCGTATCGGATTGATATCAATGCACGCTGGCCAATCGCTACTGTACACCAGGTGAGCATTACTCTTTAACATCGCAGACCAATTAAATGACCAGGGCAGTCGGGGTTCACCGATGGCTTTCGCCCACACCTCAATGGTTCCGGGATCGGCATGGATAGGTTCCATCGAAGGCATTACTCCCAATTGAGCGAATCGTGGAATATCATCGGGTGAAATGGTTTCAATATGCTCTACTCGGTGCCGCGAATCTCTTTTGCCATTAACCTTTATTGCATGCTCATACGCATTGAGAGATTCACGCATTCCCTTATCACCAATGGCGTGAGTATAAATTCTGAAACCGTTTTTATCCAGGTTAGAAACCAGCTCCTGATATTTTTCAATCGGCACAGCCAGTTGACCAAGCGCCAACGGATCAGTTGAAGGGATATCGGCATAGGGCTCCAACATATAACCCGTATGCGATTCGATCACACCATCAATCATAAATTTGATCGCATCGGCACGGATCATAGGATTAGAAACGCCAACACTGTCTTTTAATTTTGTAAACAAAGCAATATCGGCATCGGTAGTATTTTCATCGGCTGAAAAGGCCGCGGCATACCGGATACTTAATTCACCGTTGTTTAAAAGTTCTTTATACAATGAAAGTACTTCTTCATTCCCGTCTGCATTTTGAATGCTGGTGATGCCCAGCGAGGCCGCGAGTTTCATTCCTTTTCGGATGGCATCCAATTTTTCTGTACGGGTTAGTTTGGTAACATGTTGGCCGACTAAATCCATGGCGCTTTCTCTCAGCGTTCCGGTGGGCTCTCCATTTTTATCTTTCACGATTTCTCCAAAGCCATCATATTTTGTATTGCGATCGATGCCCGCTATGGCCAACGCTTTTTTATTAGCCCAGGCACTGTGCCCGTCATAGGCTTTTATAAAAACGGGTTTCTCATTGGAGATGGCGCTTAATGTTTCATGATCGGGCAGACTACTTTCAAAAGAGGTGTATTGCCAGCCACGACCGGTTATCCATTCTTTGGTAGGATTTTCTTTGATGTACTGATTTACCCTTTCAACAATATCAGTTGGTGATGCTGTGCCGGTCATGTCTACTTCAGTGAGGCCCAGAGAGCCACCTAAAAAATGAATGTGAGCATCATTAAATCCAGCCGTTACTAATTTTCCTTTCAGATCTATGGTCCTGGTTTTAGAATCAGCTAATGAACTTATGTCCTTAGAATTTCCAACCGCCATAATTTTATTGGCCTTGATGGCAAC
>DAOOCD010000157.1:5850-8622 GCA_035408225.1 Cyclobacteriaceae bacterium
ACTATGAATTACATCGATTTATTCGGATACCTCGGCAGCTTTTTAAGCTGTATCACCTTTATCCCACAGGTATATAAAACCTGGCAAACCAAAAGTGCGGGTGACCTGAGCCTGACCATGCTGTTTATTGTTCTTACCAGTACCGTGGTGTGGCTCGTATATGCCTTTGCCCTTATGCTTTGGCCGGTCATTATCTGTAATGGAATCATGTTTGTGCTGGTCGCCATGCTGATCTATTTCAAGGTAACGTACAAAAAAGCAGTTTAAAGTCAGGGTAATTATAGCCCTCTGAAACATTCCACGGCCGCAGGCGTAAGTGCAACCGGGATCATCACTTTTTTGGTGGCAATTCCTTAATATTGCGATTCAAAATTTGAAGAACAGGAGATTATGGCATTTGAAGCGACAACTGAATTACAGAAAGAACACCAATTAAAGATCAAGCAGGTTTTTAGTGAAGTAGCCAAAGTGGTGGTGGGGCAGGAATACATGGTAAACCGTTTGTTGGTAGGTCTTTTTACCAACGGCCATATTTTACTTGAAGGGGTGCCCGGTTTGGCCAAAACTTTAACGATCAGCACGGTGGCACGGGTACTGCATCTTGATTTTGCCCGCATCCAGTTTACTCCCGACTTACTTCCATCCGACCTGGTCGGCACCATGATCTACAATCAGAAAGAAGGAAAATTTGAAGTAAAGAAAGGGCCGATTTTCGCCAACATTATCCTCGCGGATGAGATCAACCGCTCGCCAGCTAAAGTTCAATCCGCTTTATTGGAGGCCATGCAAGAAAAGCAGGTAACGATTGGTGAAACTACGTTCACTCTGGACAAACCATTTTTGGTGATGGCTACCCAGAACCCGGTTGAGAACGAAGGCACGTATCCGTTGCCGGAAGCCCAGATTGATCGTTTCATGATGAAGGTGTTTGTGAACTATCCTACTAAAGAAGATGAGTTGGAGATTATGCGCAGGATATCCAACATGCAGTTTAAGTATGAAGTAAATCAGGTACTCACCAAAGAAGATATTTTCTCAATTCGTGGCGAAGTGAATAAGGTGAAGATTTCTGAATCACTTGAAAAATACATCATCGAATTAGTAACCGCTACGCGCAAACCGAAAGAGTATAAACTTGATAACGAAGCTCAGTACATTCAGTTTGGCGCCTCACCACGTGCCAGCATTAATATGAACCTGGCCGCCAAGGCAATGGCCTTTATGGATGGCCGTGACTATGTGTTGCCAGAAGATATTAAAGAAATCGCGTTGGATATAATGAACCATCGCATCATTCTTAATTACGAGGCCGAAGCCGATAATGTGAAGACCGCTGATATTGTAAAAGCACTGTTGACCAAAGTTCCGATTACGAAGTAGTTTGACCCGTAGCGTATTGTATATTAGGTTGATTAATTACTAGGTAATCAACCCCTGAGTTCATGGCTCCCTTATTCCATGCCCAGGAATTTTAATTTATTCTTAGCAGCCGTCAGTTCTTGCTGTAAGTCTTCCAGTTGATTCAACAGATTGGAGATAACATCAATACCCTCCAGGTTAATCCCTAACTCATAATGTAGACGAATCAGTTTTTCAAGCCCTTTTAAATCTTCGGTGGATAGGTAGCTCGACTCTTCTACAACAACAAGGTTGATCAGGCCTGATTCCTTCAATGCATTGATAAAGGAGAATTCAACGTTGTACTGCTCGCAGAAATATTCGATCCGTATCAGGTTGTCAGTGTTCATGGCTTCTGATTTTTTTCAACTCCTGTAATAACTCCTTTTCTTTTTCCGAAAGATTCGTTGGCAGGTTTACCTTGAAGGTGATATACAAATCACCAAAATGATTTTCCTTTTTATAAACCGGAAATCCTTTCCCTTTCAGTTTTACAACGGTGCCAGACTGAGTTTCGGGGGCTACTTTTAATTTTACTTTTCCATCAAATGTTTCAACTAACAGATCACCCCCCAATAAGGCTGTATACAAATCTACGTCTACAGAAGTATTTAAGTCAGACCCATTCCGTTTGAATTTAGTTGTATTTTCAATTTGAAAAGTAATGTATAAATCGCCATTGGGGCCACCATTAACTCCGGGTGCACCGTGGCCCCCTACTTTAATGGTCTGTCCGTTTTCAATGCCTGCCGGAAATGATAAACGAATATTTTTACCATTCACGTTCAGCGTTTGCTGATGTGGTTTATACACATCGTTCAGCGTAAGATGTAATTCAGCATTCAAATCCTGGCCCCGGAATTTTGTTTGCCGGCTTCTGCTTCCGGCTTGACCACCGAACATCGACTCAAAGAAATCCGAAAAATCGTTTCCATATTCCCCTGAAAACTGTTGACCGGATGCATGCTGCGATTGTCTTTGTTGTTTTTTCGCTTCTTCAAATGCATCGGCATGTTTCCAGTCTTTGCCGTAGGTGTCGTATTTCTTTCTCTTTTCAGGATCGCTAAGCACCTCGTTGGCTTCATTGATCTCCTTGAATTTCTTTTCAGCTTCTTTGTTGTTCGGATTTACATCCGGATGATATTTCCGTGCTAATTTCCGGTACGCGCTTTTTATGTCGGCTTCACTCGCTGTTTTAGGTAGTTCTAATATTTTATAGTAGTCGATAAAGTCCATAGTAAAGTAATTAAGCTACCACTCCGAAGATTGCACCCACGCCTGCTGTTAACGCCATTGCCAGGGCACCCCAAAATGTAACGCGCACAGTGGCTTTCATTAAAGGAGCGCCACCAGTATATCCTGAAATAGCACCTA
>DAOOCD010000158.1:0-8601 GCA_035408225.1 Cyclobacteriaceae bacterium
CACATCCTCCAACCTGCCCATCATTGTCATTAACACCAATGGTCAGGCAATTGTAGACGATCCAAAAATTGTTGCCACCATGGGCATCATTGACAATGGGGTAGGAGTTCGAAACAATCTTACAGATGCCTTTAATAACTACAACGGTAAAATTGGAATTGAAATCCGGGGTTCTTCATCACAGATGTTTCCCAAGAAGCAATATGGATTTGAATTAATCGATGATCTGGGCGATGGAGTTAATGCATCCTTATTGGGCCTGCCGGCCGAGGAGGATTGGGTGCTCTTTGCACCGTATAATGATAAGAGTCTGATGCGCGATGCGCTCGCCTATAAACTGGGTCGTGATCTTGGTCGTTATGCTCCGCGAACGCGTTATTGCGAGGTAGTGATTAACGATACTTATCAGGGAATTTATGTTCTGATTGAAAAAATCAAGCGCGATAAAAACCGGGTTGATATTAATTCTCTCAATGTGGATGAGAACAGCGGTGTAAATCTTACGGGCGGATATATCATTAAAATCGATAAAGATACCGGCACCGGAGGCGATGGATGGACTTCTTCCTTTACTCCACCAGGTCGCAATGGTACCCAAACTATTTTCTTCCAGTACGAATATCCAAAAGCTGATGATATAACAAGTCAGCAAAAAGCCTATGTGCAACAGTTCATGACGGATTTTGAATTTACTCTCAAGGGCACCGGTTTCGCAGATCCGGTTAACGGATATGCGCGCTTTATAGATACTGAATCGTTTATAGATTATTACATAGCGAATGAAGTAAGTAAAAATGTGGATGCCTATCGGTTAAGTACTTTTATGTATAAGGAGAAAGACTCGGATGGCGGCAAATTAAACATGGGGCCAATCTGGGATTTTAATCTAGGGTTTGGCAATGCAAATTATTGTACCCAGGGAAATCCTGAAGGTTGGGTTACAAAGTTTAATACGATTTGTCCTCAGGATTATTGGCTCATTCCATTCTGGTGGGATCAACTGATGCTGGATCCTGCCTATAGAACTAAGCTGGCAGCACGATGGGCTTCTTTGCGGGCGAATCAGTTTAAGACGGATAGAATAATTACTTACATAGATTCTGTTTATACCGTATTAAATGCTGAAGCACAACAACGGAATTTTGAACGCTGGCCGGTGCTGGGCCAATACGTTTGGCCAAATTATTATGTAGGCCCCACCTTTCAGGCTGAAGTGAATTGGATGAAAGACTGGATAACCAATCGACTCAACTGGATGGATTTGAATATGCCGAGCGTAATTACAAGCACATCTGAAAGTAATCCTGAACTTTCAGTATCTGCGTTTCCAAATCCTTTTAGCAAAGAAATTACCATTGACTACCAACTCGAATCGGCAGGAACGTTCGGTATAACTTTATTCGACTTACTGGGTCGACCCGTTCTTACTGCCAGCGAAAATCGGGTTCAAGCTGGAACTTACCAATTGATATTGCAATCGCACAACTTGCCGGCCGGTGCATATTATTATAAGGCAAGCTCAGCAAGTGGTTCAGCCTCTGGCAAGGTTATTAAATGCGAGTGAACGTCTCTAATTAACCACGCATCCTGTATTTCCCTTTATTAGTACTGAGTCAGCTATGATTATTCAATTATTGTGAGCAATTTAATAGCTCAATAATCATCTGACCATGTATAATCGCAGAGATTTTATCAGGCAATCCGCCCTTGCAGGAGCAGGCATATTGCTTTCACCTTCCGTTTTTAGTATTGGCCGATCGCAGAGTGAAAAGGTTATTATTGGTGTAGTAGGCACCAACAGCCGTGGCAATTACCTGGCGCGCATGTTTGCCCAGCTACCCAATGTTGAGGTAGGCTACATCTGCGATGTGGATGTCAATGTGTTGAACAAGACTGTTGCTGAAATTGAAAAGCTTACTGGCAAGAAACCGAAGGGCGAAAAAGATGTTCGCAAGTTGCTGGAAGTAAAAGACCTTGATGCAGTTGTTATTGCGGCACCCGATCATTGGCATGCACCGGCTACCCTGATGGCATTAAAAGCAGGTAAGCATGTGTATGTTGAAAAGCCTTGCTCACACAATCCTGCCGAAGGTGAGATGTTGGCAGCGGCAGCATCCAAATACAATAAGCTTGTGCAAATGGGCAATCAGCGCAGATCCTTTCCGAAAATGATAGAAGCAGTACAGGCTTTGCGGGAAGGAATTATTGGCCGAGTTTATTTTGCCAAAGGGTGGTATGCAAATGCCCGCAAACCAATCGGTGTTGGAAAAGTAACTCCAGTCCCTGCTCATCTTGATTATGAACTGTGGCAAGGTCCGGCTCCGCGCAAACCCTACAAAGACAATCTGATTCACTACAACTGGCATTGGTTCTGGAACTGGGGCACGGGTGAAGCCCTGAACAATGGTACCCATGAAATTGACCTGATGCGGTGGGGATTAGGTGTTGAATATCCCACGAAAGTGGTTTCAGGTGGGGGCCGCTTTGCCTATAAAGATGATTGGGAAACACCTGACACACAAACAATCACCTACGAGTTTCCGAATAACACGGCCATAAGTTGGGAAGGAAGAAGTTGTAATGACTACGATGAAGTAAAAAGTGGCCGGGGCGTAATCTTCTATGGCGAGAAAGGCACTATGGTAATACCGGGAGGTGATGATTATAAGGTGTATGAACTCGGAAGCAAACTGATCAAAGAAGTCAAGACCGACATTCAGCAAGCTGATGCTACCAATACCATGGGCATGGGTGAGAAGCTTGATAGTTTACACCTTCAGAATTTTGTTGATTCCATAAGAGGTAAAGCAAAATTGAATTCGCCAATTGTAGAAGGTCATAAATCAACATTGCTGCCCCAACTGGGAAACATTGCGTATCGTTCAGGTAGTACGATTTATTGCGATTCCTATGGCCACATCAAAGACAATAAAGTTGCCAACGCGTTATGGAGTCGCGAGTATGAAAAAGGGTGGGAAATGAAATTGTAACAATTATTGGTATGAGATTCATTAGCATAGTTCTTTGTTGTCTGATTCTTCAACCCTTGTGGGCCGTTCCGCCTCCAAAAGAAAAATGGACGAAGCTTTTTAATGGCAAAGACCTTACGGGTTGGAAGCAAGTCAACGGCAAAGCGAAGTATGAAGTACAGGATGGGATGATTGTAGGTACGTGTGTAAAGGATTCTCCTAACTCATTCCTGGCATCAGATAATGAATATAGCGACTTCATACTTGAAGTTCAGGTTAAAATTGATGCCGATATTAATTCCGGTATCCAGTTCCGCAGTTTGCAAAAACCGGAAGACGGTCGGGTCTATGGCTATCAGATGGAAGTGGATCATCGCAAAGAACGTGCATGGTCGGGTGGAATTTATGATGAAGCGCGCAGGGGATGGATCTATGCGGTTGACCTAAATCCTACTGCGAAGCAAGCCTATAAGTGGGGCGACTGGAATACATATCGCATCGAATGTATTGGCTCGTCAATTCGTACCTGGGTCAATGATGTTCCGGTAGCGTACCTTATTGATGATGCGACTTTAAAAGGATTGATTGGATTGCAAGTGCATTCTGTTTATCAACCCGGGCAGGAAGGCAGGAAGACGTATTGGAAAGAGATACGCATCCAGACAGAAAATCTACAAGCCCGACCAGTCGATAATATCACGGTGGTAAATCTTGTCCCCAACACGTTGTCTGAACTGGAGAAGCAGCAAGGGTTTCGTTTTTTATGGGATGGTAAGAGTACCACGGGCTGGCGCGGAGCATTTAAGGATAAGTTTCCGGAGAAAGGTTGGGAGATTAAAGACGGAGAGCTTTCGGTGTTGCCCTCGGGCGGAGCAGAATCTGCTCATGGGGGTGATATCATCACAGACGAAAAGTTTGGTGCCTTTGAGTTAACCTTTGATTTTAAATTTGCTGAAGGTGCCAATAGTGGGGTTAAATATTTTGTGGATGAAAAGTATCTTTCAACCGGCTCAGCCATCGGTCTGGAATACCAGATCCTCGATGATGCCCGGCATCCCGATGCAAAAGAAGGCGTGGTAGGCAATCGTACTCTCGGTTCGTTATATGATTTAATTCCTTCTATCAAAATTTCGGATGTGCCAAGAATCTGGAATGAAGGGCGCATTCGCGTTTATCCCGATAACCGCATTGAACATTGGCTCAATGGAAGAAAGATTGTAGAGTATCAACGCGGTACACCTATTTTTTATGCATTGGTTGCCAGAAGCAAGTATAATGTGTGGGAGGGCTTTGGCATGGTAGAGAAAGGTCATATTCTACTGCAGGATCATGGCGATGCTGTTTCCTTCCGCAGTATTAAAATAAGGGAGCTAAAGTAAGTCATGCATATTTCTTCTGATTCATTTATTGGGAAAGATTTTCTGCTGCATACAGATGCGGCCCGCGAGTTGTATCACACCTATGCCAGTGGTTGCGCTATTATCGATTACCACAATCATCTTTCTCCTAAAGACATTGCTGAGAATCGGAAGTTTGAGAATCTAACGGCTGTCTGGCTTGAAGGGGATCATTATAAATGGCGGGCGATGCGCATTCACGGAGTAAATGAGAAGTTCATCACCGGAGATGCATCACCGCACAATAAATTTATGGCCTGGGCAAAGGCAGTGCCAGCGACCGTACGAAATCCACTCTATCATTGGACCCACCTTGAATTGAAAAATTACTTTGGCGTAGATACGCTGCTTAATGAGCAGTCAGCTCCGGAAATCTATGATCATTGTTCTGCACTACTTCAGCAAGAAGATTTCCGGGTTCAATCCCTTCTTTCCAAAATGAACGTGGAAGTTGTCTGCACGACTGATGACCCCATCGATTCATTAGTTTATCATGAACAATTTGCACGGCAGGAAAATAGCATCAACATGTTTCCTGCGTTCCGGCCGGATAAAGCATACAACACAACGGATCCGGAAGGCTACAACTCCTATCTCGACAAACTTGCCCAAACGGCAGGAATGTCAATAAGTACGTTTAATGATTTGCTCACCGCCTTAAAAAAACGTATTGACTATTTCGATTCCTTTGGATGTCGGGCTTCCGATCATGGACTGGAATTTATTGCGTATGATGAATCTGACAGTATCAACGCAGGTAAGTTGTTCAAAACGATCAGGTCAGGGGCGAGTTTGACGCGAAGGGAGCAGCAATCATTTCAGAACGCGGTGCTGATTGAATTAGGAAAAATGTATCATGCCAAAGGTTGGATTCAACAATTTCACCTGGGTGCGATGCGCAACAACAACTCGCGTTTGATGAAACAAATAGGACCCGATACGGGGTTTGATTCCATCGGAGATTATTCACAAGCCCGCGGGTTATCGCAATTTTTAAATCACCTCGACCAATCCAATCAGTTAACGAAGACAATTCTTTATAATCTTAATCCGGCTGATAACGAAGTGTTTGCTACCATGGTCGGCAACTTCAGCGATGGTTCGGTTCCCGGAAAAATTCAGTGGGGTTCAGCCTGGTGGTTTCTCGATCAGAAGGATGGAATGGAAAAACAGATCAATACTCTTTCCAACATGGGTTTACTCTCCAGGTTTGTTGGTATGATCACCGACTCCCGTAGTTTTCTTTCTTTTCCGCGCCACGAATATTTCAGAAGAATCCTGTGTAATCTTATTGGAGAGGATATCCGGAAAGGCGAGCTGCCCAATGACCTTACGCTGATGGGGCAATTGGTTCGGGATGTTTGCTATAACAATGTTCATAATTACTTTCAGTTTCAGGTATGACCAAACCCATTAAGACTGCTATCTTATCATACGGAATGTCGGGCGAAGTTTTTCATGCGCCTCTCATTCACGCACATCCGGGGTTTGAGTTAACAACGGTTGTCCAGCGAAGCAAGAACACCGCGAAGGATCATTACCCAACGTGTAATGTTGTACGATCGGTGGACGAAGCGATTGCCGATCCGGCCATTGAGTTGATATTCGTGAATACTCCGAATGAATTACACTTTCCGCAAACCGTTCAGGCCTTGCAAGCTGGCAAGCATGTGGTGGTCGAGAAGCCTTTCACGGTAACGATTAAGGAAGCTGATGATTTAATTACACTCGCAAAAAAACTTAATAAAACATTAACTGTCTTTCAGAGCAGGCGTTGGGATGGTGACTTTCTGACCTTGAAAAAAGTGATTGACAATAAATGGGTAGGTCGCATTGTAGAATTCGAAGCCCACTATGATCGCTTCCGTAATTACATCGAACCCAACTCGTGGAAGGAAGAGGCAGGGGCAGGGAAAGGAATTCTATACAACCTTGGCTCGCACATGCTTGATCAGGTGTTGGTGTTGTTTGGTATGCCGAACGAAGTGGATGCCCGCATTGGTACGCAACGCACGGGAGGAAGGGTAGATGATTTTTATGACATCCGGTTAACGTACAATGGTTTGAATGTGATTGTCAAGTCGAGTTATCTGGTGCGTGAACAAGGTCCGCGGTACCAGTTGCATGGTACCGAAGGATCCTTTATAACCAGTAGTAATGTAGACCCGCAGGAGCAGGCACTTAAAGAAAAGAAAATTCCCGGAAGCCCAGGGTGGGGAACATTGCCAAAAGAAAGCTGGAGCCGACTCAATACTACAATCAACGGGTTGCATGTAGAGTCTACCATCGAAACAATACCCGGTAATTACCTGGGGTTCTATCAAAACTTAGTTGAAGTAATACGCGAGGGCAAGGATCTGGCAGTGAAACCAGAGCAATCGCGCGATGTAATTAAACTCATTGAAGCAGCGTATGAGAGTAATCGTACAAGGCAGGCAATTAAGGTGGGAAGTTGTAGTTGAAAGTTAAAAGCCTAAGATATAGAAAGTTCAAAGTAAAAGTCATATGTCTCAAATCTCATGTCTAACATCTAACATCTTATGTCATATTTGGAAGAATTATTCGGATTAAAATCTAAAGTTGCCGTTGTTACCGGTGGCACAGGCGTGCTGGGCAGTGCGATGTGTAAATCATTAGCAAAAGCGGGTGCAGCCGTAGTTATTTTGGGTCGTAGAAAAGAAGCGGCAGATAGTCTCGCGAAAGAAATTATTCGTTCAGGCGGCAATGCTATTGGTATTTCAGCGGATGTCTTGAATGAGCAGCAACTGGTAAATGCTAAAAAGTTAGTGATTGAAAAATTTGGCACAATTGATATTCTGATCAACTGTGCGGGAGGTAATATGCCTGGTGCAGTGGTTATGCCTGATAAAACATTTCTGGATTTAAAAATTGATGACTTTCAGAAAGTGGTTGATCTTAATTTGACGGGTACCGTTTTGCCGGCACAGATTTTTGGAGAAGTGCTGGTTAGTAAAAAGCATGGGATAATTATCAACATTTCTTCCATGACAGCCATTCGTCCATTGACCCGAGTGGTTGGCTATGGTGCAGCAAAGGCCGCGATCAGTAATTTCACACAGTGGTTATCTGTTGAGATGGCGAAGAAGTTTGGCGAAGGTATTCGTGTGAATGCGATTGCACCCGGATTTTTTCTTACCGAACAAAACAGAAACCTGTTAACGAACCCTGATGGAAGTTTGACCGAACGCGGACAGTTGATTATAAAAGGCACTCCATTTGGTCGCTTTGGAGAACCTGATGAATTATGTGGCACGTTGCTTTGGCTTTGTTCCGATGCCTCAAAATTTGTTTCAGGAATTGTAGTGCCGGTAGATGGAGCATTTAGTGCGTATGCTGGGGTATAACCTGTTAACAGACCACAGTCAACTGTCGACCGTAGACAGTCGACTGATAATTATCAATGGATAAAACTGACAACTAATACTCATTGAAAAATCAACCTAAAACCTGGAGTAACTATCGCTGGGTAATCTGTGGATTGATTTTCATGGCCACCACCATCAACTATGTGGACAGGCAAGTACTAAGTTTACTCAAGCCGGCTCTCGAAAAGGAATTCAACTGGAGTGAGATTGACTATGGCAATATCGTAATGGCATTTAGTGCTGCCTATGCAGCAGGCTATTTGGTTTTCGGTAGAGTGGTTGATTTGGTTGGCACCAAAATGGGGTATGCCATTTCTGTTTTCTTCTGGAGCATTGCTGCGATGGGTCATGCCCTGGTTAAATCAACATTAGGCTTTGGCTTTATGCGAGCCTTTCTGGGCATTAGTGAGGCGGGCAATTTTCCAACGGCCATCAAAGCAACGGCCGAGTGGTTTCCTAAAAAAGAACGTGCACTCGCTGCCGGCATTTTTAATTCCGGTACTAATATCGGTGCAGTAGTTGCACCCATTGCTGTGCCGTGGATCTTAGGCATCTATGGCTGGCAACAAGCCTTTATTCTTACCGGAGCACTGGGGTTTATCTGGCTGATCGCGTGGTGGATTTTTTATGAGATCCCCTCACGGCAGAATCGATTATCGAAAGAAGAGTATGACTATATCCATAGCGATGCCGATGAACAGGCCGAGAAGAATGTTCAGGCCGTGCCCTGGATAAAACTGTTAGGCATCCGGCAAACCTGGGCATTCATTTTAGGAAAGTTTTTTACCGATCCAATCTGGTGGTTCCTGCTTTTTTGGTTGCCTTCGTATTTCACAGAAGTGTATGGAG
>DAOOCD010000159.1:0-8538 GCA_035408225.1 Cyclobacteriaceae bacterium
ATGGCTTTCAATATAAAATTGAATGAATTACTTAGTTGTATCGCTGCTAGTGCCCTGATCGGATGGAGTAACCGGGAGGGTAGTAGCAGGTGCAGCGCCTTCTCCTGCGCGATCCAGCAATTCGTTCGTTGTTCCGGAGTTCGGGGCAACGAAGTTTGTGGAGAGCGAAAGAACCATAATGGCGATTATGAATCCCCACGTTAATTTTTCTAACAAATCGCCTGTCTTTTTCACCCCGATAATGTTGCTGGCGCTTGATCCACCCGCCAGGTTAGACAACCCGCCTCCTTTGGAGTTCTGAGCTAACACAACCAATACCAGTAAAACAGCAATAAAAATGATGATTCCAACAATGAGTGTAAACATAACTACTTCTTCAGGTCTTCAATTTGAGCCGCAAAGTAAGCCTTTTTTTGTGGAAACTTCCAAATTAACTTCTTAAGCACTTCAATCGCCTTTTCCGTTTTGCCTTGCTTTAATAGGATTTGAACAAGGGTTTCTGAAACGATATTTTCACCATAGGTTAAGCTCTTTTCAGACAGATCGCCTTTGGACTCGCTTGCGATAGATGCAGCCAATTTATTTTTTGAAATAGTAGGCTGTGTCTTGATAAACTGGTCGATGATTTCAATTTGCTCCTTCTGCTTTGGCCCTTCAGGCTTTATCTTTTTTTTGGAAGTCTTAATTTCCTGAATCAATCCATCTTCGGGATCCGACAGTGATTTTGCTTTTTTTGTCTTTACCTGTTCGGTTGCAATGGGATTTCCCATTTCCAGGTTGCTCACAGCCATTTCAAACTGGAGTTTCCGTTCTTTAAGAAGTTCAACGTCATGCATAACTTCATCATACAATTCATCGCTGGTCAATGTTGCATTTCTGGTAATCTCATTACTTTCTTGTTCTAATTGAGGAAGTTCTTGCTTTACTTTTTCTATTACCAGTAGTGCTTCCGGGGGGCGGTTGATGATTGGTTTTTCCGATTCGGTTCTGGGCATCTCCTTTCGCGGTTGCTTCGGAGACGTCATAAACGATTTAAGCACAGCGCGGTCAGTGCTGTAAATGGCACACAGGTGGAGATAATTTTCTTTGTCTGCCACTTGATTATCCTGGGCAGCTCGTGCAGCCAGTCCATGAATAACCTGGCTAAAGGGAAATTCCTTTTGTAGCAAAATCAACTGCGTAGCTTCATCAGCAGTAAGCGCAGTGTAGTTTGATAGCAGCTGATTGAATTGTCCCTTTTCCACTTTTTTTATAAGGAGGTAAAGGTAAATGTAATAGAAATTCCATCTTCGCGCAACCTTACCAGTTGGCGAGGGTTGCATTGAAAATGTCGATATAAATTTGTTCTAAGATTTTTCGCTCCAGGCTCTCCTGAACGGAATTAAAATCCTGAGCGCTTGGGAAATCGGCATAAAAAGTAAAAACGCGGTCCTTGAAATTATTCTTGGGTTCTATGGTGTCGACATAGTTGGCTCGTACTCCAATCGTTAATCGGGTTAACGAAGCCGGGTCACCGGATTGATTAGAGTTAGGACCTGTCACGGGTGCAATAGGAGTTAATAAATACTGATTAATAGTTCCTTCGATTTGTAATTCTCCATTCTCTGTAACTACTCGCAAACTCGAGTTCTGCTGAAAATATTGTTTCATCCGGTTGGTGAAGGTTTGTCCCAGGTTGGCAGGCCCAAGGTCTGTGTTGTTAAAAAAGTCATCGACCTGAATAGTCTTAGCGGTAGTAGCTGCCCCAGTAAATGAATAAGTGATGCAACTTTGCGTAGTAGGAATTGCCAGAACCATGCAAAAGGCGATGGCTGCTGATACGTTATTCTTCAAGCTCGTATTCTTTAATCTTGCGGTACAAAGTTCTTTCAGAGATACCCAAATCACGTGCCGCATATTTACGCTTGTTGTTATTCTTTCTCAAGGCGCGTTGGATCAATTCTTTTTCTTTCTTGACTATTGAAAGCGAATCATCTTCAGCTTCATGGGTAATATCTTGTACTTCCTCTTCCTCACTGCTGGTGGGTTCGTTTTCCGTTCCGTTAATGCTTAACGTCACCGGTTCGTGGGTAGGTTTAATTTCGTCATGAATACCTTCAAACAAACCAGCATGTTCTTTCATGATCTGAGCAGCCTGAGCAGGATTGGAAGTACTTTCCAACACCACCTTTTTCAGGTCGTTCATGTCTTTGCGTAAGTCAAATAAAATTTTGTATAGAATCTCACGCTCAGAGATATCTTTCCCTGGTTGGTCTTTATACAAGGCCGGAAGACTGCTTTCCTTAGGAATATAATGTCCCAAAACCTCGGCTGTAATTTCCATGTTGTCGGAAGATAGCACAGAGATTTGTTCTACCAGATTTTTCAATTGACGAATGTTGCCTGGAAATCGATATTTCAGTAAAAGGTTTTTCGCATCTTCTGTTAGTGTGATCGGTTTCACTTTATATTTCTCAGCAAAATCAGTTGCGAACTTTCTAAAAAGCAACTCGATGTCCTTCCCTCGTTCCCGAAGGGGCGGTACATAAATAGGTACCGTACTCAGGCGGTAATATAAATCTTCCCTAAACTTTCCTTGTTCCACCTTTACCAATAAGTTTACATTGGTAGCTGCCACAACACGTACATCGGTTTTCTGTACTTTCGAAGAACCCACTTTAATAAATTCTCCATTCTCCAATACACGCAGCAAGCGAGCTTGTGTACCCAGCGGCATTTCACCAATCTCATCAAGAAAAATTGTTCCCCCATTAGTTACTTCAAAATAACCTTTGCGGGATTCGTGGGCTCCGGTAAAAGATCCCTTCTCATGACCAAATAATTCCGAGTCTATGGTTCCTTCCGGTATAGATCCACAGTTGATAGCTATAAACTGTCCATGCTTGCGAGGACTCAGGTAATGGATGATTTTTGAAAAGGATTCTTTTCCACTGCCACTTTCACCGGTAATCAATACCGACATGTCTGTGGGCGCTACCTGCATAGCTACGCGCACGGCATTATTAAGCAGGGGCGAATTGCCCATTACTCCGTACCGCTGCTTTACACTTTGTATTTCTAAATCTGTGATCGTCATAACCCTATTCAACAATTCTTCCAATTAATGTTCCACTCGTACATCGCTCAATCAATACATTGACGTACTCACCCTTCTTTTTATTTTCTTTTGGAAATACCGCTACATGGTTGCTCGAAGTTCTGCCTTGCCAATGCGCCACGCTTTTACGCGACTCACCCTCAATTAAGACGCGCTGTACAGTTCCTACATCTTGCTGATGATGAAAATGGGAGTGTTCACGTTGTTTGGTGATGATCTCTGCCAATCTCCTGTTCTTTACGTCCAAAGGAATATCATCCGGATATTTTTTAGCGGCCAGAGTTCCAGGACGTTCCGAATAAATGAACATATAAGCATAGTCATACTTCACAATATCCATTAATGATAGCGTGTCCTGATGCTCTGCTTCCGTTTCACTGCAAAAGCCGGCTATCATGTCTGATGATAGACCGCAGTCCTTACCTAAAATTGCCTTAATGCTTTCTACTTTTTTCAAATACCATGCGCGGTCATAGCCCCTGTTCATTAAGTCAAGTATGCGACTGTTTCCGCTTTGCATAGGCAAATGAATATTCTTACAGATGTTCTCATACTTTGCCATTACATGCAAGACTTCATCGGTTATATCTTTCGGATGGGAGGTAGAAAATCGCACCCGAAGATCAGGATGTACCTTGGCCACTAACTCCAATAGGTTGGCGAACGTGATCACTTGCTGAATTCCATTTTTCTCAAGCCGGGCTTTGTTGTTTTCCTCTTCACTCCACTTGTAGGAATCTACATTCTGCCCAAGCAGGGTTACTTCACGGAAGCCGCGGTTGAAAAGGTCCTGGGCTTCGGCAACAATGGAATGTGGATCACGACTTCGCTCACGACCCCGAGTAAACGGAACCACACAGAATGAACACATATTGTCGCATCCGCGCATGATTGAGATAAAAGCCGTTACTCCGTTGGAATCCAATCGTACGGGTGTGATATCAGCATACGTCTCTTCACGCGACAGAAAAGTATTTACTGCTTTATCACCATCATCAACCTGATTGATAAGTTTAGGAAGATCGCGATATGCATCGGGTCCTGCCACCAGGTCTACGATCTTTTCTTCTTCAAGCAATTTTGTTTTAAGTCGCTCAGCCATGCATCCCAAAATGCCCACCATCATTTCAGGCTTCTTTTTCTTGAAGGATTGAATGTGATGCAGGCGCTTGCGAACTGTTTGCTCTGCTTTTTCCCGAATTGAACATGTATTTATAAAAACAAGATCTGCTTCGGCAAGGTCAGAGGTAGTATCAAAACCCTCCTGTTGCAAAATGGAAGCGACAATCTCGCTATCGGAGAAGTTCATCTGGCAGCCATAACTTTCGATATAGAGTTTTCGCGATTTTCCGGTATTCTTATCCACCGACACCTTAACAACTTCACATGCTTCAGCCTCCTGTGCTTCGATTACTCCAATATCTTCAATCAGATTCTTCATTTTTTCGTGTTCGGATCGCAAAATTAATACATTTTAGCCGTTTGGTGACATCTTGTCAGTTAGTTTTAAATTATAAAAAAGCCTTCTGTACCCTATTTTCGGGTAGTTTTAGGCATAATTGTAGATTCAATGGCACTTGTTAAATCGGTTAGAGGCTACACACCACAATTCGGGGCAAACTGCTTTTTAGCAGATAATGCAGTGGTTGTGGGAGAGGTTATTATGGGAGATTCCTGTACGGTTTGGTTCAATGCTGTGGTACGTGGGGATGTCCATTCTATTACAATCGGAAATAATACGAACATCCAGGATGGCGCCATCATTCATTGTACATATCAAAAGGCAAAAACTGTTATTGGCAGTAACGTATCAATTGCGCATAATGCGATTGTTCATGGGTGCACAGTGGAGGATAATGTATTGATCGGCATGGGAGCAATTATAATGGATCATGCCGTGATCGGAACCGGATCGGTGATTGCGGCTGGTGCTATAATTCTTCCAAACACAATAGTAGAACCCGGGAGTATTTATGCGGGTGTTCCGGCAAAAAGGGTAAAAGATGTAGGTGAGGATATGAAGGCGGTTATTTCGAGAACGGCCCTAAATTATCCTATGTATGCAGAGTGGTATAAATAAAGATCATAGTGAGTAAATGTTTATGAAACAGAATGCGAACACAGGATATGATGTAAAGGTCATTGATCAGTATAGAGAGAAAATTATTGCTTCGCGCAAAAGCTATATCCTTGATGAAGCGGATGAGCATACCGATGAGTATGCGCATTTCTATTTTATTGGTAAATACGAAGAAGCAGAGGTGATTTTTGATTGCATTTTATATACTCTACGATTCCAGCACGAGAGCGAACTTTTTGACATTGCCGAGCATAAAGCTGCCCAACACTTTCCTCAATACAAGAAAATACAATATGAGGAAGATGAGAATGGAAACCTGAAAGCCTTGGACGATCTCGAAGAAGAGATTGGTTTGTATATGGCCGAAGTGATGGTGGAATTGGAAGAGGAGGGTGAAGTAAAAGTAAAAGAACATGTTGATTTGGACCTTGGCCACGAATTTGGAATTGGTCTTGACGCAGGATTAAATGTAGAATTGATTACGCCTGAATTAATTGAACGATTTATTAGGGATTTCAATTCGGATAGCCTGAAGCTGGATAATTCCCTGTATTCGTTTCAGATGAATAGCGATGATTTTAGCGCCTGATGGGCTGCAAAAAAAATCAAAAACTCTTACAAATCCTGAATAGTGGCCTATATTTGCGCCCCTAAATACGTTAAATTCATGAAAAACCTTTCTTTAGCTCTTAACGCTGTGTTACTGGTGGCAGTTGGCGTTTTGTATTTCTTACACTTTTCTTCAAAGACTTCAACCACGGCATCGACCGGTTCGGTTAACCCTTCGGATTTGAAGATTGCCTATATTAATTCAGATTCTGTTTTAAAGCATTACGACTTCTTTAAAGTGAATATGGAAAAGCTCGAATCGAAAGGGAAGAAGCTTGATCAGGACCTTCAAAATCGCGCGCAGAGTCTGCAGAATGATATCACTGCCTATCAGCGTAATTACAGCAGCATGACGATCGGTCAGGCGAAGGCGGTTGAGGATGACTTAGGTAAGAAACGCCAAAACCTTGAATTGTATCAGAGAAGCCTTGAGCAGGATTTAATAGGCGAGCAGAACAAAATGAATGAAGAATTATATAAGAAGATTACGGATTACCTAAAGGATTATGCGCAACAGAGGGACTTGCAGATTGTATTAAAGTATAATCCGAGTAGCGATGTATTGTATGGAGGCTCGAGTGTGGACATTACGAAAGACGTTATTCAAGGATTGAATGACGCGTATAAGTTAGATAAGACAAATGTTCCAGCTGACTCAACAGCTGTTAAAAAGAAGTAAGTTAAGTGATCTTTGTTAAAGGCCGACCTGGTATTAATTACCGGGTCGGTTTTTTTGTTTTAGGGTTAAAATATTAATTTCAAATCGTGAAAAAGAATGTACTCGGCTTTTTAGGTGTTCGTCCAGAGGAGCAGGTTCAGGTGTGGCTGATGCTCGCTACCGGATTCTTCATTGGTATATTCATTGCTACCTATCAGGTAACAGCCGAGTCTTTGTTTCTGAACAAACTTAGTGATCAGCTGGATAAGGCCTTTTTGATTTCTGGTGTGTTAGGTATAGTTGCAACACTTTTGTTCTCATTCTTCCAAAACAGGATCCGGTTTGTTACCCTTACCATAGCCAGTATTGTTTTGATTGTGTTGGCCACGTTTGGCCTTTATTATTTCTATCACTTTGCGAATCAAGATGTTCAGCGCGGTACACTTTTCTTAATGTACTGCCTGATCGGCCCGATGACAGCCATCCTGTTACTGTGCTATTGGGGTATCTTTGGGCGACTTTTCAATTTCAAACAATCGAAGCGAATCATCGGTTGGATTGATACGGGACAATTGATTGCCATCATTATCGCTAACTTCTTAATTCCACTTACCACTGCATTTGTTCCAGATACTTCCAATTACTTAATGGTCTGTAACATAAGTATCGTTGGGTCTTTGACTTGCTTGATTATTATAGCTGTAAAGTTTGATCTGGCAAGTGTAAGTTCAGATTCAACCGTGAAGGAGGAAACCAGATTTGGTAAAATTTTAAAAGATCGCTACATAGTTTTGCTGAGTACGTTCCTGATTGTTTCTATGGTGACTTTCAGTTTCAATCAGTTTACTTTTCAAACTTTGCTTAACAAGCAATATCCCGATCAACGCGATCTTACCAACTTTCTCGCCTATTTTAACGGAGCAATCTATGTGCTCAGTTTACTCATGCAGTTGTTTGTTAATGATCGCATCCTTAGCACGTATGGTATCCGGGTTTCATTATTTGTTTTACCCGCTGTAGTCGCTCTGTTGTCGGTAGGAGCAATTATTTCGGCAACTTTCTTAGGGTATGATATTGCTGATAATCCTCAAACGTACATCTACTTTTTCTTGTTTGTTGCCGTTACCAGACTCTTCAATAGTATGTTAAAGGATTCGCTGGAGAATCCAGTTTACAAACTTTTATTTATCCCCTTGGATGGGCGATATCGGTTCAGTATCCAGGCCAAGGTGGAAGGTGTGGTAAACGAATCCGGAAGATTCATTGCCGGAGTTTTTATCTTCCTGTTTGCGTTGGCTCCATTTTTTAAGATCATCTGGGTGCCTGTTATTGTGTTGGGTTTGATCCTTGCTTATTTCAGAGTGATTCAAAATCTTTATCATGAGTATAAAGATAAAATCCGATCTAAGCTTGAACATGCGGGAGAGCACCAGGAGAAATTGGAGGTTGGTTATACAGAAATTACCACTAAGCTCGAAACTAATCTTCAGGGTGAAGACCCCACCAAGGCAGTCTTTTCATTTAAACTGCTTGAAAAAATAGATCCTTCAAAAGCGGGTTTCTGGATAAACATTCTGATGAAAAATGAAGGCGAGAATACAAGGGAATATGCTCAACGCAGAATGAATGAGTTGAAAGGTCTTTCGGTATCCGACAACTATGTGATTCGGGTGGACAAAGAAAAAGTAGCTGCCCAGGATAAGAACATTCTTTCTAAAAATGATATCGATTTAATTCTAAACAGTGGTGGGGATATACAGAAGGCACGAATTCAGCGGCTTGCCCGATCGCTGGATGCAAATGATCGGCATTACAGTGCCGAGTTGCTATTGCATTCGCAAAACAAAGAAAACATTTCCTTTCTCATAGAACTTCTGAATGACAGCGATCATAAAGTTCGTAGCACTGCCATCAAAACCGCTATTAAAAAATATGACAGTGAAGTGATTAATTCGCTGATTGAGAATCTAGGCAATGCACTTCATTCCAATGAGGCGATGAATGCCCTCATCCTCATTGGTGAACCTGCACTTGGTTTGTTGGATAACTCATTTTACAGGTCTGGGCAAAGTTCGCAAGTTATGATGCGACTAG
>DAOOCD010000160.1:0-8472 GCA_035408225.1 Cyclobacteriaceae bacterium
CACGGAAGCACCTTGCTCCCACACGTACGTTCCTGTATCAGTAGCTTCGCGTCTGGTCTTTTCATTTTCTGAGGTGGCTACATCAACACCAAAAGGCGCCCAATCGTATCCTATCAATTGCAGATTGCCATGCGTTCCCCATATAGAAATAGTTGGCTTGTCCTGCCCTTCGCCCTCATGACCATAAGGATCGAAATAATTAAACCCGCATTGCACATGCGATAATACTCCGTTCGCATGTTCCATCAGCACCATGGCATTGTCTTCTGCTACTACTTTTATTTTTCCTTTGTCATCTACTGTTCGCTCAGGGGTTACTATGCTCGTCATTGCCATTACGGATCTGGCCGGGCCTAATAACCCTGTGAGTGTTGCCAGGTTATAAACACCCAGATCGGGTAAACTTCCGCCACCCTGTTCATAAAAAAAAGCCGACCATGTGGGACCGAGATGACCATAATGTGCATGGGCTGCAGAAACTTTTCCAATCTTACCTTGCTGAATCGTTTTGGCCATGTATGCAAACTGCGGACTGTTTACTACCGCAGGTGCACCCCAGATTCTAACGCCTTGCTTTTTCGATAAGTCCAAAAGTGCCTTTCCTTCGGCATAGGTATTAGCCATTGGCTTTTCGCTCCATACATGTTTGCGCGCTAGCAATGCCTGTTTGTTCAGCCGGCCGTGCTCTTGCATGTTGGTAAGGTTTACCATAAGATCGAAAGGTGCACCCGCGAGAAGTTGGTCAATATGAGGATAGTAATTTGGCACGTTATACTTTTCAGAAGCAGCCTTCGCCCGTTCTGGTTTGATATCGCAAACACTCACCAACTCAACAAATTCTGATTTGGATAGATGCGGCAGATACATGCCAGAAACACTGCCGCAACCGATTAGTCCGATTTTTATTTTTTTGGTTTGAAATAACTCACCCGCCTCACTAACAAAAGGCGCCAGCATACCGGCCACCATGAGTTTGGCACTGCGATCGATAAATTCCTTGCGATTGATTTTGTTGGTCATATTGAATTATTTTAAATTATTATTCGACAGCGGTTTGCAGCCTGACTACTTTGATTACTTTTCTCTGCGAATTATCTTTCCCGGATAAACTTTTGTTGTTTTTCCCATTGCAAAAACTTCTTTACCGTTTACCCACACATTAGAAATACCAACGGAAGGAAGTTGTGGTTTTTCAGGGGTTGCCTGATCTGAAATTTTTTCAGGATCAAACAATACTAAATCTGCAAACTGACCAACAGCAATCCGGCCTCGTTTTCTTATCCCCAGGTTATCGGCTGTAAGCGAAGTCATCTTGCGAATAGCTTCTTCCATAGTTAAGATTTTTGACTCCCGCACATAACTTCTCATCACCCGTGAAAAAGCACCATAGCCCCTTGGATGCCGGCCCACACCCGAGCCATCGGAACAGATGCCGGCATAAGGCCACTTCATAATAGTAGCCAGGTCTTGCTCAGCCATACTGGTAGTAATAATACTTTCATCTCCATTTTTCGATTCCACCTCCGCGATTAAATCCATTAAGGTTTTTGGTGCATCCGTCTTTCGTAAAGCGGAAACTTCGGCCAGTGTTTTGCCGATGTAAGAAGTATCCGGACTATAATTACCAATAAGCAAACCCTCGGGTGTGGTTAACTCTGAAAGTGCAAACTCTGCCTCCTTACGATCTTTAAAATTGCGCTCTGGAAACAATACAGTCATGGTCGATGACCAGTAGGTGTACGGATAAATATCTGCGGTAAGATTAACTCCAGCAGCTCGTGCTGAATCAAGTTTTTTAATTAACTGTTCCGATTGACCCCAGATACTTTTCATGGCAAGTTTGGTGTGCGAGATCTGCACAGGCATTTGCGTTACTTTCCCAATATTGATTATTTCATCAATTGCCTTCCAGAAGTACCGGTCTTCGCTGCGAATATGACTTATGTATCGGCCATTAAACTCAGCTGCTACTTTTGCCAATTCAATTACTTCCGCAGGATCAGAAAAAATTCCCGGATCATATTCAAGACCTGTTGATAAACCCAACGCACCCGCTTCCATATCCAGGCGCAACATCTGCTTCATTTGTTCAATCTCGGCTTGCGAACTTACGCGTTGATAGTTCCCAATAATCACTGAATCGCGTAAAGTATTGTGACCTGAATAAGAAGCCACATTCACGGCAACGGGTGTAGCTTCAATCTCTTTAAAAAAATTATTAAGTGGAAATTCTGAGCCGCCATCCTGGCCTACAACAATCGTGGTGATTCCCTGACTTACACAGGCCGGCATGTCCCGGATTCCAAACATACCCCGATCATGATGACTATGGGCATCGATAAAACCCGGGGCTAGGGCAAGTCCTTTAGCATCAATAATTATGGGTGCTGCTGCTCCCGATAAATCACCAATGAAAGCAATGGTATCGGCACGAATGCCTACATCCGTAACTATGGGCGCATTCCCTAACCCATCGTACAATTTTGCCTGACTAATAATAACATCGTAGTGATCTTTCTGGCAGCCAGAAAGGGCAACCAGAACAACTGAAAATAAAAACACTTTCTTCATCCAACGGCTTTCTCCGAAAGTAAGCAATCGCAGGAAGAAATTGAACTGGATTTTTTTAAATGGTTTTACCCCGGATTCACATTTCCAAGTCTTAGGAAAAGTGGAAATGTAATCTTCAAGCGGTCCTGGGCCCAGAGAGGACTAATCTCCGCCATAAGCTTCACAACCGGATTTACCTGATTTGCCTGAATGTATTTCTGCACTGCCGACCATGTGGTCAGATATCCCTCGAGTCGATCTTTAGTCCACTCAAAAGAAAATTCAAATGCCGGTGACTCTATTTCTTCAAATGGGAACGGTATTGTTTTGTATTCTTCATCAATCAGTTTCCTCTCTTTGTTCCAGAATGGTCCTACTACATTTTTATAGAAATTTTTGAGATGCACATCGATGTCGGAATTGATGCTTAATAAACTGTAGCCCCAGATTGCAATTACTGCATTAGGCTTTGCCACCCACTTCACTTCCCGGTAAAACTTATCCAAATCAAACCAATGAATGGCCTGGGCTACGGTGATTAAATCGATACTTTTATCCTGAAGGGAAGCTTCTTCTCCAGCTACTGAATAAAAAATGTTATCTGACTTAACTGCATGTTCAATTTGCTTAGCACTAATGTCTGTAGCGAATACGTTTTTAAACTTGCCTGCTAATACACGCGCAGCCTGACCATTGCCGGTACCACAGTCCCACGCAGCGTTAAAAGAATTAAGCTGAGAAAAAATAAATTGATACAAAGCCTCCGGATAGGTAGGCCTAAACTCGGCATACTGTTCTGAGTGTTTTGAAAACAAATCAATCATATAGTCATTCTTACCTTTTCCAGCCTGGCCCACGCACGCACCGGCCCGGTGTAGCTCCTGTGTGATTTCCCAGATCTAGCACCTGGCTTCCGTTTACAAATACATGCACAACACCTTCTGCATATTGATGGGGTTCATCAAAGGTTGCACGATCTTTAATAGTGGCAGGATCAAAAATTACTATATCTGCATAATTCCCTGTCTTCAGACTCCCGCGCTTTACCAACTTCAGATTAGAAGCCGGCAACGAAGTCATTCTGCGAATGGCTTCTTCCATTGTCATTAAGTTATCTTCCTTCACATATTTGCCCAGCAGCCTCGCGAAACTTCCATAAGCCCGGGGATGGGTTGCATCTTCTGTATAGGGTGCTTCAGCTGGTATTGAACCAGCGTCTGAACAAATGCTTACATAAGGTAATGCCAGCATCCGTTTTACATTTTCTTCTGAAATCAAAAAAAATATAGCTGCAATCCCCGACTTATCGGCCACTATAAGATCAAGCATGGTTTCATTGGCATTCTTACCATGAAGTTGGGCAACCTCATTCAATCGCTTGCCACGGTATAATTGATTTAACGAATCCTTTCTAAACCCAAGCATCATTACATCTTTGGGATCAGAATTTTTTGTTGGAATTCCTAACTCTAAATCCTGAAGCAATTTCTTTCTTATCACCGGATTCTTCAATCGCTTACGCATGGCAGGGCCGCCACCTTCCTGCACCCAGGTAGGCAAGCGGGCGGTAAGAGAAGTGCCACTGGCATTATAGGTGTACATATCAGCAGTTATTTTTAAGCCTGCTTTTTGCGCACTATCAATTTTCGCAAGCACCGTATCAATTTTATTCCAGTTCCAGGTATTGTTAATCTTCAAATGATAAATTTCTGCAGGCACGTTCGCTTCTCTCGAAATTCTGAAGACCTCGCTTAGCGCTGAATAGATTTTATCGCTCTCGCTACGCATATGAGTGATGTACATTCCTCCATAGTTAGAAACAACTTTGCTAAGTTCGATTAGCTCTTCGGTTGAGGCATAGTCGGCTGGAGCATATATAAGTGAAGTGCCAAGCCCCATCGCGCCTTCTTTCATTGCGGTTTCAACCAAGTCCTTCATCTGAATCAATTCGGCTTGTGATGGCGCTCGGTTTTCATACGCTACTACATAATTACGAACTGAGGTTGCACCAACAAACGAGGCAAAGTTTGTACTCACTCCTTTCTTTTCGAGCACATCAAAATATTCTCCAAGCGAAGACCAAAGTGTATCGCCATTGCTTTTCTTTCGCGGTCCGGGGCTCCACCCTTCGCCAAAAACCTCGAGGGTAACACCTTGTTTAATATCACTCATGGAACGTCCATCCTTAAGTAAAGAACCATCGGCCCAACTTAGCATGTTGATAAATCCCGGAGCAATCGCTAGTCCCTTTGCATTGATTTCTTTTTTCCCAAAAGCATTTTCAAGCGTGCCTACCGCAGCTACTGTATCCGCTCGAATTGCAACATCACCTGTAACCGGTGTGTTGCCCAGCCCATCATAAATTGTTCCGTTTCGAATTAAAATGTCATACTCTTGCCGGGGGGGTTGACAAGAAACTGAAACGACTAAAATACACAGAAACAACAATCTCATGAATTAAAACATTAATTGAATTCAGACTTTAAGAGTCGATCGAGTAATTCCTTATAAAGTTTTCCGGCCAACATAGCGGTTATTCCCGATGGGTCGCGGGTAGGATTAAACTCCACCAGATCTGCGCCTACCAAATTACCTTTCAGGTTTTGAATAATTGAAAGAACTTCCCGACTGGTAAGTCCGCCCGGCTCGTGGTGCGATACACCCGGAGCGTAAGCCGGATCAATAGCATCCATATCCAGCGAAAGATATACCGGGCCTTCAAACTTAAATTGGATTGAATTATTCCAATCCCTCATCTCAATGATTTCAACACGAAATCGGGCTGCCTGCTCGCGTTGATGGGAACTCAAGGTGCGAATTCCAACCTGCACCAGGCGGCCTGCCAGTCCTTCTTCCATAATCCGTGCAAACGGGCAGGCATGCGAATATTTATCCCCTTCAAAATTATCGTATAAGTCTGCGTGCGCATCCAGATGAAGAATAGTGAGTTGTGGATAATTTTTTGCAAATGCTTTCACGACTGGATAGGTGATTGAATGATCACCGCCTAAGGTTAGCACTTTATCATACTGAGAAAGAATTTTACCCAACAAGTTTTCTATCGTAAGTGGCACCGAAATTCCCTTGTCAATCACGATATCACCCGCATCAATTATCCCAGAATGGTTCTTAAGATCGGTACCCCTTTCTGTAAAATAATTGGAAGAATCCGAATGAAATGCGGCCCTGATTTTTGCTGGTGCCAGGGCGGGCCCGCGTAGAAAAGACGAAGATTCATCATACGGAATACCTACTACAGAAATCATGAGATTGACTATTTAATTGATAAAATTCATCAATAAAGATCAAATTTAGTTCAAACTATGCCTTTTATGGTATATCCAATTCAAGTGCATGAAAAGAATTCGAAATGATTTTAGAAGAATTCTGTATCTTCGCATTCCTTTATATTTCAAGAAAAATAGATCTACCTATTTCAATCCTGAGCCATAGAGGATTATAATAGTCATCATCCTAACAAAAATACATGGCCAGACCGCAAGAAACGTTTAACAAAAAGGAATTAGAAAAAAAGAGACTTCAAAAAAGGAAGGAAAAAGAACAACGCAAAGAAGAACGCAAGGCGAATGCCAAAGAGGGAAGTTCTTTTGAAGACATGCTGGCCTATGTAGATGAGAATGGCAACATTTCCTCCACCCCACCCGATCCCACCAAAAAAAGATCAACCATAAAAACTGAAGATATCGTTATCGGCTCATCTAATTTTGGCTCTGCGAATCAGAGCGGAGGAGCAGCCAGAAAAGGGAAAGTTACATTCTTTAACACCTCCAAAGGTTTTGGATTTATAAAAGATTCAGATAACGGGGAAAGTATCTTTGTTCACAGTAATGGACTTTCCACCCCCATCAAAGAGAATGACATGGTAAGTTTTGAAACCGAAAGAGGGTTTAAAGGCCTTAATGCCGTGAGAGTAAAAGTAATTAAGTAGTTACTTTTTCAGGTGTCTTTATCTTAGTAACACTCAGGGTAAACTGCTTATCTAAAGTAAATTCGTAGGTGCTCCCACCCATTAGTTCAGAAGCCTTTTTGGAGGTAGCCAGCACGTAAAGTAAATCCTGGGCCACAATAGAACTCTTAATATTATTTAGTGCCTTGCCATTTGCCGCTTGCATGGTGAATGCAAATCCCTTTTTCTCTTTGGGATTTAACGCTTTAAATTCGTGGCCATAGAACTTGTATTGCTGTGGACCTTCCTCCGAAGCTACCATGAGCTTAAGCAGGGCTGGACGATATTTATTCCAAAGTGACACATACGTTTCGCCAGTACTTGAACTAAAAAATTTCTGATTCATTTTTCCGAATTAATAATATAACACACTTAAGAGTTTCTTACCCCAAATAGGATTTCAAATACTTACTACGCGAAGCGTGTCTGAGTCTCCGGGTTGCTTTCTCCTTAATCTGTCGTACGCGCTCACGGGTAAGCTTAAATTTATCTCCGATTTCCTCTAAGGTCATCGGATGAGTCCCATTTAATCCGTAATAATCACAAATAACTTCCGACTCTCTTTCAGAGAGTGTTGACAAAGCCCGAGAAACCTCGAGTTTTAAAGAATCCATCATCAAACCAGAATCAGGAGTTTCTTCACTGCTGCTTTCCAGCACATCAAGAAGTCTGTTTTCTTCACCCTGAACAAACGGAGCATCCACAGAGATCTGGCGACCTCCAACACTCATTGTGCTCTCTACTTCTTCAATAGTTACTTCCATGATCTCTGCTACTTCAGCAGGCGAAGGTTCGCGCTGAAATTTCTGTTCGAGCTCAGAAAAAGCTCTGGAAATTTTATTCAACGAGCCTACGCGATTCAAAGGCAACCGTACTACCCGTGATTGCTCAGCCAATGCCTGCAAAATTGATTGACGGATCCACCAAACCGCATATGAAATGAATTTAAAACCCCGGGTTTCATCAAAACGCATAGCCGCTTTAATAAGCCCCACGTTTCCTTCATTAATCAAATCGCCCAGCGTTAGGCCATTGTTTTGATATTGCTTTGCTACTGAAACAACAAACCGAAGATTGGCTTTCGTAAGTTTCTCCAACGCAGCCTGATCACCAGCCCTGATGCGCTTCGCCAGGTCCACTTCCATCTCAGCGGTGATCAAATCCACTTTTCCGATCTCAACTAAATACTTATCCAGGGATTGACTCTCCCGGTTTGTAATCTGCTTACTTATTTTTAATTGCCGCATGTAACTGTATAGATTGTGTTAAATAATTTCAATGATTTAATAAGAGAGTTTGCTTTTTAGGCAGGCCTCATCCCCAATTGCTTTAGAAGTCGTGCATGCCCTGCTAGAGCATCCATGAACGTTCGTGCACTCTTATAGGGAAGTCCAAATTCATTGGCTGTACTCTTAACGATATCAGCAATTTTCCGATAGTGCACATGACAAATGTTGGGAAACAAATGATGCTCAATCTGAAAATTGAGCCCGCCAACATACCATGAAAACCACCGGCTCATATTACCAAAATTGGTGGTGGTGAGCAATTGATGAACCGCCCAGTTATTCTCAAGCTTATCGTTAACATCTGGTAACGGAAATTCGGTTCCTTCAATTACGTGCGCAGGTTGAAAGATAATAGCCAGTAAAAACCCAGCGATATAATGCATAGTAAGAATACCGATAAGTATCTGCCACCAGGCCAGGGGTGTAACTAATACAGGTATTAGGAAAATGTAGGTGAAATAAACCACCTTAGTAAATATCAGAATCATCCATTCATGCACAATGTTTGCGTTATTCTTTTCAGCAAGTCCGTTCTGATGGTACTTAACTATGCGCACGAAATCTTTGAATACCATCCAAACGATAGTCATCAATCCATATAAAAACCAGGCATAGATAAATTGATATTTATGAAACCACTTCCAATCGGAATGCGGGGTTAACCGC
>DAOOCD010000161.1:0-8457 GCA_035408225.1 Cyclobacteriaceae bacterium
GAGCGGGAACGGGTGGGTGGTTTACTTCATTAAACGTTTTCGTGTTCCAATCCATTCTTGCAGCGAAGTCGTTTTGAAATTCTTCGCGCCAGCGCCAGATGGTTTCACGGTTTCCCACGTAACTCTTTTTATCTACAGGTGAAATAATAGAATCATTCGCATTGGTCCATATCGCGCGAGTCTCCGGTTCATCTTTCGGCCAGTTTTCTCTTTTGAATCGACCTGTATTTGAATCTTCAAATTTAGGTTTGTTAAGTTCATAGCGACCGCCCCAGCCACCGTAGTTGGGATGTTCGGCATCATTCAGTCCATTGTTGATCAAGGACAGAAATGCAGGCGTATCACCTTCCATACCGTAGGCAACATCCGGATAGGCAGCACCCAAAGGTCCGTGACCTTGTTGAATATTTTTTGCCAGCCATTCGTTTGAAGTAACATCTGTGTTTGAGCCAGGCATCGGGAAAGCAATTCCCAACCAAGTTGCAAATGAATAGTTATATCCCGGTGTTACAATGAAGAAGATATTTGGAAAAGTTTTCCTGATCCATGGACCTGAGTCGTCCTGATCGGAAATCGTGTATACTCTAAGTTTGTTATAGAGTCTCTCAGCTTCCTTTACGGATTTGGTCTTTTTGATTTTCCATAGTGCCTGGGCCAGCGTGTTGGGCCCACCCCAGACAGAAATCCAAACGGGGCGGTCGTCATTTTTCTCGAGGACTTTAATAATCCATTCTGATCCTTCCGATTCATGACCTTCGCCAACACCTTCCATCCCATACATCGCTAATCCTTTTTTTACTTTTGGTTTCAGTTCGTCTGCCGTTGGAAATCCTTTTTCGTGTTGCAAAAGATTAGGCTGCACTTTTGCGTAGGCATCCAGAATTTTGAGCATTGATTCAGGTGCCACTCTTTTCTTTTGATGAATGGAAGTTGTGGCGATTAACCCTTCCACATCCCATTGATTGGAGTACATAAGAAATCTCACTAATGATTGTGCATCATCAGGATCGGCTTCAATGTCGGAAAGCACAATAACTCTGTGTCTTTTACTTTCCTGTGAATAGGTTTCAAAGGAAAACAGGACCGGGATGATCAATAATAACTTAAACCACAAAGGCACAAAGGCGCGAAAGGTCACGAAGGACTTTGTGTTGCTTGGTGTCTTTAGTGTCCCTGTCTGCCAACAGGCAGGTTCGTGGTTCATATCCATATTCATTTATTTATCTATCTCACAAACGCCATGGCAACTCCACCATCCACATTCAATACGTTGCCGGTTGATTTGTTTAGCAATCCTCCGACAAAAGCAAAGCAGGCGTTGGCGATGTCTTCCGGCAAAATAATTTCGTTTAACAAGGTACGCTTTGCATAGAAGGCAGGCAACTCTTCTACCTTCACGCCATACGCTTTCGCGCGACCTTCCGCCCACGCACCTTCCCAGATTTTGCTATCTGAAATGACAGCATCCGGGTTTACTACATTCACCCGAATTTTATCTGGCCCTAATTCTGCCGCATTCAATCGGCTTAAATGAAGTTGAGCTGCTTTTGCTGAGCCGTAGGCAGCATTGTTTGGTCCACTAACAAGGGCATTCTTACTAACAATATTAAGTACATCGCCACCCAGGTTTTGTTTGCGCATGATTTCTACTCCACCTTGAGTAACGAGGAACTGGCCCTTCACCAAAATGTCATAGAGCAAATCCCAATCTTTTTCGGTGTGCTCTTCCAATGGTTTTGAAATGGAAATACCGGCACAGTTTACCACGATATCAACACCACCAAAAGCAAGCGCTGATTTTTCAAACGCTTCTTTTATGTTGTCGGATTTTAATACATCCAGAAGGACCGATGCATAAGCATCTTTACCATACTTAGTTTTAAACTCTTCATCCGCTTTGGCGAGACGATCGGCATCGTTGTCGTTGATGATCACGCAAGAGCCTTCTTCAATAAACTTCTTAGCGATTCCTTTACCGATACCTCCTGCACTTCCTGTGATTAAGGCAATCTTTCCGGTAAGCGGTTTCGGTTTCGGCATGCGTTGCAGCTTCGCTTCTTCCAGCAACCAGTATTCAATATTGAAGGCTTCTTGTCTTGGTAACGAAGTGTATTCCGAAATTGCTTCAGCTCCTTTCATTACGTTGATGGCATTAATATAGAACTCAGCAGCAACACGTGCAGTCTGTTTGTCTTTCGCAAAAGTGAACATACCCACACCAGGATACAGAATCACTACCGGATTGGCATCGCGTATTGCCGGACTATTTTCATGCCGGCAAGTGAAGTAGTAGTCGGAGTACATCTTGCGATATTCTTCGAAGGCAGGAAGTAATTTTTCTTTTGTTGCTTTAGCATCCGAAAGATCTTCTTCCGTAGCCAGATTCAATACGAGCGGGCTAATCTTTGTCCGCAAGAAGTGATCGGGACAACTCGTTCCCATGGGTGCCAGTCTTGCCAGGTCTTGGGAGTTTGTAAATTCAAGCACACGCTCATCATCGGTGAAGTGACCAACCATGCGTGTTTTGCTGGAGCAAAGTCCGCGCAAGGTAGGAGCAAGAGCGGCTGCCTGCTTTAAACGATCTTCTTTTAGTAATGACTTTATGTTCATTCCACCAAAGACCGGTCTTTTCTTTCCGTAGTTCCGTTCCAGGTACTCAGCACACTTTTCAATTACTTCGAGTGTGTTCACATAACTTTCATAAGCGGTGTTGCCCCAGGTGAACAAGCCGTGTGAGCCGAGTATGATGCCTTTGATTCCCGGATTTTCATCGAGGCATTTTTTTAGTTTCAATCCTAGATCAAAACCAGGGCGTTGCCATTCTACCCATCCGATGGTGCCTTCAAATAATTCTTGTGTAATCTTCTTCCCGTCTTTTGCTGCGGCAATCGCGATGGCAGCATCAGGATGCAAGTGATCAATGTGTTTGAAAGGAAGGAACCCATGTAAAGGTGTGTCGATGGACGGAGCTTTGGAACTCAGATCATAAATGCAATGATTGAATAGTTCCACCATCTCATCTTCAAATTCTAATCCACGGTAGACGTTGGTTAAATTTCTCAGGCGATCCACATACAAGGCGGCAAGGCCACTGCGCTTGAGGGTTCCGATATCACCACCGGATCCTTTTATCCACATCACTTCTGTCTCTTTTCCTGTGATGGGATCACTCGCTATGGCTTTGCAGGAAGTGTTGCCGCCCCCGTAATTAGTGAGGCGTAAATCGGCTCCCAATAAATTAGAGCGATAAATTAAAAGTCCTACCTCGTCACCATTTAGCTGTGCGGCTTTGGATTCATCCCAGAGGTAGCTTACGTGTTTGAAATTTGTTTTCATATTCATTTTGTTGTCTGAACCACGAAGGCACCAAGTGCACAAAGGTTCACGAAGTTCTTTATGTTTCTTTGTGTCTTTGTGCTCCTGTCTGCCGAAAGGCAGGTTTGTGGTTCAATGATCATTTAATTGCGTTACCATATCCCACTACCAATACCGAAAGGATGATTGTAGAGATCCCAAGTATGATCGTGGTTTTTGTTTTCTTACTTACCCCTTTCCATTCTTTCAAATAAATTCCCCAACCATTGGCGATCAGGATGATGAAGGCCATATGAAGAATCCATGAACTGGCTCCGTTGCCTAGTTTACTTTCGCCCATTCCGTAAAAGAAGAATTGCATGAACCAGGTGGTGCCTGCCAACGCGGAGAATATATAATTTTTGGTAAGCGGACTTTGCTTGTTGGTATAGTCACCATAAGTATTGTTACGTGCATTCAGAATCATACACCAGATAAAATTCGTTGTGAGCCCACCCCAAAGTAGAACCACATAAGTCACATTGTTTTGAAATAGTGGATTCAATCCCATACTCACTGCAGTATCCGCCATGGGTTTGCCGGCTTCAATACCAAAATTGAAACATGAACTCAGTATTCCCGATGCGATCGCAACGGCAAGTCCTTTTACAAGACTAAATTCAGCCACACTTTTTTTCTTGTCCTCTTCGGGCAATTCTTTTTCTTTCATCACCCCGGCACGACCGCTGATATAGATGCCTAATAGACAAAGGGCCACACCGAGTAACACCACCTGGCCCCAGGTATTGGTCATCATTTCAATAATGCTGGTCTTTCCTTCGGTAGGCACAATTGCATAATAGATAGAGGGAACAATCGCACCAAAGGCAGAGCAGAAACCCAACACGACAGAATTACCCAATGACATGCCGAGGTAGCGAACACCTAATCCATAAGTAAGACCACCAATGCCCCAGAGCACGCCAAAGAGTACCGTATACTGAATGGATGATGTAGATGCGTTTCGGATAATTTCGGAAAACCCGGGAAGTGTTAGCCAAGCAGCCAGGGGCGGAACAATCAGCCATGAAAATATTCCACCGATGATCCAATAACTTTCCCATGCCCAGCCCTTCACTTTTTTGAACGGCATATAAAAACTCCCGGAAGCAAAGCCACCGATAAAATGGAAAATGACACCGAGGATTATCTGCATGAAGTAGAATTTAAAGGCGAATTAAAGATAGGAAGTTAAACCCTGACAGCCATCCTGTACCATCATGCGCGCAATAAAAAATGCCGGCTTCGAACCGGCATTTTTTATTAGTGAATTCTCCCTTAGCCCAAGGCCGTTTTGCAGAACTCAAGGCACTTCTTCACCTCATCTATTGGGTTAGATCCTTCCGGGATCTTATACTCCAGTTCAATGGTTGCCGGAAAGGTGTATTTATTATCGCGCATTAAGCGCAGCGCATTAGCCAAAGGTGTTTCGCCAGTACCCCATGGTAAGTTATCGCCACCGTTGGCTTTTGTCTTGCGGTCTTTCATGTGCATACTCACAATGCGGTCGTGCTTCAGTTTGACGAAATCCAACGGATTGGTATTACCTGCGGCCACGAAGTGACCCAGGTCAAGGTTTAGCGAGTTGGCCGGTGATTGCCCAAGGGCAGTATCCCAGAATGTGGGAGTCTGTTGTTCGTGACCGTGATAACCCACTTTCAATTTGTACTTTTCCGCAGCTTTTCCGAGTTTCAACGTGTGTGCATCATTGCCTGGGTGTTCCAGTGTAATGTGAGATGCCCCCAATGCTTTGGCAGCACGTAAACCGTAGTCAATATCTGCATCGGTGTTTTGCATACTAAACGCATCTGGCTTGAATGCATAAATTTCTACACCCGCCTTTTTATACATTTTCGCAAACTCTTCGAATTTTGACATGGGCGCCTTTTGTCTCCATGCCGCCATTTCTTCGCGGTAGACTTTGTTTTTTGCCTCTACATCGGCAAGTGTTTTCTTTTCCTCTTCGGTAAGTTCCTCCTTCTGTTGACGCTTTCGCCAGATTGGTAGCATGGTACGAAAATCTACCGGGTTTTTCGGAGCACCTGCAAATGACTCAGCCGGGCCGCCCATCAATTCAATATTTGTAATTCCGCACTGACGGATATAATCCAGCGTGGCTTCAGCGCTCTGGTCGGGAAGGTCGCGGAACGAATAGGTGATGACACCCAACCTTACACCTTTAATAGTTGAACCTGACTTGCCCAAATTGTTTATGAAATTTGGAATACCAAAACTTTCATGGCTCGCCAGCATTGAACCACCAATGAGGGTAGAAGCCATTCCAATGAATTGACGCCTGGATGTTTTATTTTTCATAATATTAGATAGTAACTTGTTTATTCCTACAGAATATTTATCCAATCAATGCTTTCAGGTTTTTAAAGCTGGTGGCAATGTTATCCATCGGCTGTGGCGCAGCATCCTGTTCCACAAAGAAGTGTTGCATACCTGCTGATTCGGCTGCATCAAACACGCGTTTTAAATTCACGTAACCAGTACCTATTTCTACTGGTTTCTGTGTAATTGGACTTAAGTCCTTTACATGCCACAGTGGGAAGCGTCCCGGATGTTTCTTGAATAACTCAATCGGATCGGTACCCGATTTTGTAGCCCAGCCCAGATCTAATTCAAACTTCATCAGGCCGGCACTGATTTCTGAAAGAAACATTTCATAGGGCACCTTGCCTTCAATGCGGTCAAACTCTTTGGTGTGGTTGTGAAACGCAAAACCGATTCCTGCTTTTTTACAGGCTTCACCGGTTTTATTAAATGTTTCGATGGATAGTTTTATATCATCCAATGTATCAATAGGCGTGCTGGCGCACACTAAAAACTTTACACCACCTTCTGCTGCTAAATCTACTGCTTCCTGATAGTTATCACGCAGGTTTAACATCTTTGGCATCACAATCGGATTGCCATTGGCATCCAGACGTGGTTGTGCATTGGCTGGCATTCTGAAAGGAGCTCCGCCTATATGATGCGCTCGCCATGAGAGACCATATCCTTTTGCTTTCGCGGCAAATTCTTTGGGTTTCAATCCGTAAAATCCGCCTTTACGACTGAAAGCAGTTTCCAGGTCCTTGTATCCGATTTCAGCAACACGTTTCAGTGTGGCATCAAGATCGGTGTCCATAGCGTTGGTAACTGTGTACAATTGTACCCCAACATTTTTTGTGTCAGCCAGATTGTTGATTATTGACATACCGGTTGTTGGCTGTGAGATGGCAAGGCCACCTAGTGCCAATGCACCCGTGTTTTGGAGAAATTTTCTGCGGTTGATCATGTTAGTTTTTATTTAATAGTTGGAATTACGTTCATTCGATCCATTCAAACAAATATTTTTCATCGTATGGTATGTCAAATTCCCTAAGGAGATTTATGTACTCATCACGAAAGGATATTTGTGCGTGATGTTGTTCTTGATTGAGAATATAATTTATGACGGTGCCGATTTGGTTTTTAGAATAGGAAAAAGCACCATATCCTTCCTGCCAGGCAAATTTTCCACTAACCCAATGATTATCGTTGATGAATTTTGAGGATCCTGCCTTGATATCTCTTGTAAGCTCAGCAATAGATACTGATGAGTTCATACCGACAAGCACATGAACATGATCTGGCATGGCGAAAATAGCCAGGAGTTTTTGATTTCGGTTTTGAACAATACCTGTTAGGTATTTGTGGAGTTCTTCCCTGTGTTTCCAGGAAATTAAGTTTTGACGACCTTTCACAGCGAACACAATTTGAATATGGATTTGAGTGTAGGTGTTGGCCATAATTTATGATTGCAGTATTTTACAGAACGCTCCTACGGAGCTTTTCTAAATTTAGCTTAATTTTTTACCAACAGACCGCCCCTCTGGGGCTTGCTATGATTGATATCCCTTTGTTATCATCGGACCTTCTTCTCTTTGAGTGTCCTTAACTCAGCTCTGTAAGAGCGATCTGTTGGTAACGATTATCCAAGGAATAAATTTGAGCCCTGTAAGGGCGAACTGTTAATGCCTAATCTATTTCTTAAACTTCGCTGTCCGTTCATCATTGATTACGCCCTTCCAATTCAATCCATATGCGAAATCGTATTTATTCCCCTGATCATCCACATAACACGCTAGATCGTGAGGTACATCTTCAAATTGCTTTTCAACTGTTTCCATATTGGCCGGCATTTGTAAAGGTAGCAGAGCTGAAGGTTCTGCAGCACCGGTAAGCAAGTCAAGCAACCCCTGATCCTGTACACCGAAATGAACTAAAATTCCATTTACATTTTTTTCAAATTCTGAAAACACCATCGGTGTATTCAGGTTGATGGACACAATCACCGGCTTACCTTTCATTTTTTTGTAGGTATCATTTATCATGCCCAAGTCGGAGATATTAATGGCTTTATTCTTCTTGTTTTTATAGCTGCGGTTAGTTGTCTTTTCTAATGGATCACCACCCGCCATACTTACATCGCGGGCTTCTTTTGCTGTGTACTCACCATATTGCAATGAGATTGGTACGTACCCATTACCACCTTTCTTCGCATCTTCACTATTGTAGCCAATTCCAGAATTCGGACTGCTTACAAAGACTAAAGCAAAATCAGCTTCTTCTGGCTTCTCGGTTACATTGAAATATTTTTTCACGATATCAATGCTCACCGGGTATTCCAGTTTTTCAGGAATCTCCATACCCAGGAAATTTCTTCCTGCCGGGGTGAATTTCTTTGGAATGTAAACTGTTTTATTTTTCGCGAGTGGTAGCACATTCGCTTTATTCTTCAACATCACCACTGATTTCAATTGGGCTTCATATCCGGCCTTCATGTATTCAGGTTTACCGACAGTTGCTTTTGTTTCTTCTATATTCAGGTATGGATTTTCAAATAATCCCGTTCTGAATATATTCCTTAATAAGCGCACAGCAGATTGTTCAAAGCGTGCACGCATAAAATCTTCACCGTGTTCTTTCACGCCCATGTTGTAGGCTTCTATCACTGGTATCATATCGTTGTTACCACCGAATTGGTCAACACCTGCCATCAACACTTTGTAATGCCGTTCGGCAACAGTCAGACTTTCCACACCCCATGATTTACCGGTAAGGAACACATCA
>DAOOCD010000162.1:0-8452 GCA_035408225.1 Cyclobacteriaceae bacterium
TTAAGTTTATTCAAATACTCATCTTTTTTGTCCTGCTCCTGATAACCAATAGGAACGTAGCGCAGTGTAGTGATGCTCAGGCTGTGTGTAATCGCTTCGAGTTCAGGGTGTTTTGTAGCTTCTTCATATAGTAATTCAGCCAATTCTATGTCTTCGCTGATCATTTTAACATAGCCGTTTTTTCCTACGTGTTGGAGCGCCATCCATACTTTCAAAGCCCGGAAGCCCCGCGAATTTTGAAGGCCGTATTCGTAAAAGTTTTGAGTCATGTCGGCATTGCCGAAGTTATAGTATTCCGGATGTGAGCTATAAGTATCAATTAAATGCTGAGGATTCTTCACTAACGTGCAGCCCGCTTCCAGCGGACTGTACAACCACTTATGAGGATCAAGCGCAATGGAATCTGCTGCTGCTATTCCTTCAAACAAGGGTTTTAGTTCGGGTATTACCGCAGCAGGTATTCCATAGGCACCATCAATATGAAACCACAAATCATACGTTTTACAAATTGCGGCAATCTCTTTCATGTTATCAACGGCACCTGTGCTCACATCGCCAGCGGTACCAATCACTATGATGGGTTTGCATCCATTTTTTATGTCCTCCTGGATCGTCTGATCTAAAATTTTAGTATCCATCTTATTTGATGGGTCAGCTGGAATCCATCTAATTGATTTAGATCCCAGTCCAAATAATACGGCAGCTTTTTCAATCCAGGTATGGGTGGTTTTAGAACAGTAGACAACCAACTTGCCTGCGTTTGCAAGTCCATCTTCTTTAATGCTTTTGGGCGCTTTAGCAGTTCGGGCCGCTAAAAAGGCAGTGAAGTTTGCCATGTTACCGCCACTCACCAATAGTCCACCATAGGTAGGAGAAACCCCAATAAACTCCGCCAACCATTTCACCGTTTGCTTTTCAATTTCTGTAGCCATCGGACTTAGTATCTGAGCGCCCACATTTGGGTTAACGGTGGTTGCCAGCATTTCAGCAAGAATCCCAATCGGTGTGGGTGAGGATGTTATGTAGCCTAGAAATTTTGGGTGCCCGTTGATCAATGAATGATTAAACAAAAGGTCCGTTGCTTTTGAAATGATTCCGGTAGCATCTGATCCATTTTCCGGAAGCGAAGTATGGCTTAGTAGCTTTTGCAATTGCCCCGGTGACTCCCCGGTTGTAACGGGTCTATCTTCAATAGTGCTAAGGAAGCTGGCGATGTCATCTACTAACTGATGCCCGATCTTCTGAAATTCTTCTTTGCTGATTTGAATGGGGGTTTCTCGGGTTGTCATGGGGTATTTTTCTATTGTAATATCTACAGATAAACCTAAGATAGAATTAATCTCAGGAGCTATATAAATGTAAGCAATAGTGATTCTATTTCGAGCCTCGAACTTCGAGTTTCTAACTTCGAACTTCGAGCATTTAACCTCGAACTTCTACTTACCCATCAATCCACTCAACTTAATCTCGGTAAGTCTTCGCTTTGTATCCATGGGGAAGTCGCCATTCATCATCCAGTCGTAGTAGGAGGGTTCTTCTTTGAAAACCTGGAGTACCGGTTTGTTTTTGTGCTTTCCAAAATTGAAGACAGGCTCACCTTTTTGGTTGCGGGTTATCCGACCAGCCAGATCCACCAGGTCGGAAGCGGTGAGTTTATTCAATACCTCCATGTCATTTTTGATTACGCCAATCTTCTTTCCGAGTCCATCAGTTACATCCTGATTTTCATAGCGTTCAATCTGGGCATACAATACATCAAGCGTTGCTTGTGTATCGGCTTCAGCCGAATGCGCATCGGTCATGTCTTTGCCGCAATAAAATTTAAAAGCCGCAGACAACGAACGTTTTTCCATCAGATGAAAAATCTTTTGGGCATCGATCAACTTCTTGCGACTATAATCAAATTCTACTCCCGCCCGCAAAAATTCTTCTACGAGCATAGGAACATCAAACTTTAAAATATTGAAGCCGGCTAAATCAGCGCCTTCAAAAAACTTCGCATAGTCTTTAGCTACTTCCTTAAAGGTTGGTTTATCCTTCACATCTGCTTCCGAAATTCCATGAATAGCGGTTGACTCGGCCGATATCGGGACGGTAGGGTTTACCACATTGCTCTTTCTGAGTACCTCTCCATTAGGCATTACTTTGATCACAGCTATTTCGAGAATTCTGTCTTGTGTGATGTTGATGCCTGTGGTTTCAAGATCAAAAAAGCAAAGCGGTATTTTGAGATTTAATTTCATGAAAGTAAAAAGGTAGAATAGGAGATTTAAGCTGGAATGTAGGTACTAATGCCGCGATAAAACTGTCCGCTGCTGATTCCAATTTTCTTAAGTAACTCCTTGGCAGCACTTACATATTCAAGCTGACGGTCGGTATTCAAGGCAGCCGGAGTTCGTTCTCCGGTACTGCTGATCAGTAGTGTTTCGCCTTCCTTGCGTTCGTGCTTAAACTTTCCATAGGTAATAGCCTGAACATCTGTGCGTTCCTTAGTGCCTATAAGTTTTAAAGAAGCTTGAAAATCAGGATATATTAAGGTACCACCTTTCGGTGTTGCATCGGCCAGTTTTTCAAAGAGCTTTACATCTTCTTCAGAACCTGCTTCGCTGAGAATAGCGATATGATGGTTATAGTCAAGAAGTTGATCAGTGGCATGAATGATAATAATGGGCGAAACTGGTGAAAGTGAAATAGGCAGGCCTGGTGAGATTACATCAAACTTCCGTTGATGAAATTTTAGCACATGGATTACCATGGAGGTGATTAAACCACTGCCTTCGCCAACAAGTATTATTCGCTGTTTATCAAGGCTTTGTTGATAAATATTTTCTGCTGTCAAGGTACTGGTTATATTATTCGGCTAAATATAAAGTAAAATGTTTACCGATTAAAAGAGTTCGGGTTGCTTGGTGAAAATTTAATGGACCTTCGTGATTGAATTTATTAACAAATTCACATGTTTGAATGTAGATAACTTGTTGAGCGTAGTAGATTTCTTAGCGGTAGGTTTGTTGCCTTTACAAGAAACTACGTCCAACAACCACAAAGTATGGAGCAGCGATCAACGCCAGTGAGGTTAAGTTCCGTGATGAGCGGGGCCGGTAGCAAATCAAAACTTTTAGTGAGAGATATCTCCGAAAGTCTTGGTAAGCTTCCGCCTCAGGCGCTTGATTTGGAAGAAGCCATTCTGGGAGCGCTCATGCTCGAGAAGAATGCACTTACTGCGGTAGTTGAGTTTCTTCGTCCGGAACATTTTTATTCCGAACAGCACCGCGAGATTTATACAGCTATCATCGACTTATTCAAAGCGTCCGAGCCGGTGGATATGCGCACGGTGGTAGCTCAACTCCGCAAGAGCGCCAAACTGGAGTTGGTGGGCGGAGCCTATTATATTGCTGAGCTAACTTCAAAGGTGAGTTCAGCGGCCAACATTGAATATCACTCCCGTATTATTATAGAGATGGCCATCAAGCGCGATTTGATTCAGATCGCCTCACAGATCCATCACGATTCCTACGAAGACACAACCGATGTATTCGAGTTGCTTGACAAAGCTGAACAGAACATCTTCAAAATTTCTGATTCCAACCTGCGCAAGAATTACGACTCAATGAAGTCATTGATGTTTCAGGCAACCAAAGAGATTCAGGAAAAAAGAAATCATAAAGATGGACTTACCGGAATCCCAAGCGGGTTCTCGCGGCTCGACCGGGTTACTTCAGGTTGGCAAAAAGCAGAACTCATTATTATTGCCGCCCGCCCTGGTATGGGTAAAACCGCCTTTGTGGTTTCCGCCTTGCGCAATGCTTCGGTTGATTTCAATTTTCCGGTGGCCATATTCTCCCTGGAGATGGCTTCCCTGCAATTGGTGAATCGCCTTATTTCTGCGGAAGCAGAATTGGACTCGGAGAAAATCAGGAAAGGAAACCTCGCTGACTTCGAATGGCAACAGATGGTGCACAAAACCAAACGCCTTTCCAGCGCACCTATATTTATTGATGATACCCCGGCTCTTTCTATCCTTGAATTGCGCGCCAAGTGCCGCAGGCTGAAAGCCGAACATAATATTCAATTGGTAGTAATCGATTACCTGCAGTTGATGAAAGGCGAGGCGAGCGGAAACCGTGAACAAGAAATTGCTTCAATATCACGGGCCTTAAAGGGGATAGCGAAAGAACTTAATGTGCCGGTAATTGCTTTGTCGCAGTTAAGCCGCGGTGTTGAAACCCGGGGTGGTGATAAGCGCCCTCAACTTTCTGACTTACGAGAATCAGGTTCGATCGAACAGGATGCGGATATTGTTATGTTTCTTTATCGTCCTGAGTATTACAAGATTACTGTGGATGAGGAAGGCATGCCTACCCAGGGTATGGCTGAAGTTATTATCGCCAAGCACCGGAATGGTTCCCTTGAGAATGTGAAGTTGAAGTTTATCGGCAAGTACACCAAGTTTGCGGACTACGATGCCCCCGAAGGACTCACACCCATGAGTAATATTACCCGCGAAAGCCGGTTGAATACGTTCAGAGATTCTCCGCCATCCGCACCGGGCCCTGGAGGTGATGAGGATACACCATTCTAATGGGTGAGTTTTGAGACAAGGTTGAGCGAAGCATTAAGCGATCAGTCGACTTGAAGGATATTCATAATTTCTTTTACAACTAATTTTAGATTTTCTGTTTGGCTTTGTACCTTGAACTGAACTAATTGTATGAAAGCTCTTGTACTAAAAGATGCGGGTCAGATAGAATTGCGGGAGATACCCAAGCCAACGGTAACTCACGGAAAAGCATTGGTTCGAATAAAGGCGGCTGGTCTCAATCGCAGGGATGACTGGATTCGCGAGGGCAAATATCCTAATATCAAATTTGGGGTCACGATGGGATCTGATGGAGCCGGTATTGTTGAAGAAGTTGGGGATGAAAAAGATCAACCCTGGGTAGGTCAGGAAGTAGTAATTAATCCTAACATCGAATGGGGTCCCGACCTCGAAGTTCAATCTGGTAAGTATACGATCCTTGGTATGCCGGTAGATGGCACATTTGCAGAATATGTACTTGTGCCGGTTGATCGGTTGCATCACAAGCCATTTCATTTAGATTTTCTGCAAGCTGCAGCACTACCTTTGGGTGGTCTTACTGCATTCAGAGCCTTGTTTCGCAGAGGCGAGTTAAGAGGTGGCCAGAATGTTTTAATCTCAGGGTTTGGAGGCGGGGTTGCTCAATTTGCTTTCCTTTTTGCACAGGCAGCAGGTGCCAATGTATATGTTTCGTCAGGCAGTGATGAGAAGATAGAAAAGGCATTGAAGTTAGGGGCCAAAGGTGCCTATAACTATAAGAAAGATGTAAACTATGCTGACTTGTGGAAGACCAAAGGCGGCTTTGACCTGGTAATTGATAGTGCCGGTGGCGATCAGATCAACAACTTCATTAAAATGTTGAAACGAAGGGGCAAGATTGTTTTTTATGGTGCCACCAATGGTTTGCCACACAAACTCGATATGTATCGCATGTTTTGGAACCAACTTTCCTTGCTAGGTACCACCATGGGTAGCGATCATGAATTTAGTGAAATGCTCACCTTTGTAAGCAAGCATCAGTTGCGACCGCTTATAGATTCAATCCGACCTTTTTCTAAAATCGTTGAGGCTTTTCCAGATATCACGAAATCCAACAAAGTGGGCAAGATTGTATTTCAGGTTTAGTCTTCCAGATTTTGAATAGCGGCTTGCAATTCGCGGGCACTGCCGAGGTCTTTCTGAGTTCGTGCTAACACCAGTCCTTTTCTGAGTATTTCCAACGCCCGTTCGGGTTTAGATTGGTCGGCATAGAAGCCACCGGCTATGTAATAGGTGGGTAAATAATCGGGATGTTGATCTAACAATAAGTTAAAAAGGGCTTCTGCCTTTTCAATGTTTTGATGCTGATATTCCAGGGCCAGCGCATAGATACTGAACGGATCAGAAGGGTCTTCTTTCACGAATTGTTCCAGCATTTTTATACGCTCTGTGTTCATTGCTTTTTAACCTTTTTAAATACCCTTTTTAAGATTTTATCCTTTATCTTGAGGCCAAATTTAGGCGGAAATACATAAAGTTTTGATTCTCATTTTATTGAACATTCTATGAAGATATTGGTTTGCATCTCGCACGTGCCCGACACCACCTCTAAAATCAATTTTGTAGACAACAGCACAAAGTTTGATACAACCGGGGTTCAGTTTATCATCGGGCCCTATGATGATTATGCGCTGGCTCGCGCTATTGAATTGAAAGAGGCGACACCCGGTACAACGGTAACAGCTATTAATGTCGGATTATCAGATACCGAACCAACGATCAGGAAGGCATTGGCCATTGGTGCCGATGATGCAATTCGCGTTAACGCGGATCCATCGGATTCATTCTTTGTGGCAACTCAAATTGCAGAGCATGCAAAGGGCTTTGATCTTGTTCTGATGGGACGTGAGTCTATCGATTATAATAGTGGTGTCGTTCATGCCATGGTAGGAGAAATATTAGGACTGCCATCCATATCACCAGTAATGAAACTGGACATCGAGGGAACGAACGTGAAGATGACGGTTGAGATTGAAGGGGGTAAGGAACAAGTTGAAGCGAAGTTGCCTTTGGTAGCAGGTTGTCAGGAGCCAATTGCAGAGTGGAAGATTCCAAACATGCGCGGTATTATGTCGGCCCGCACAAAACCGTTAAAGGTAGTTGAACCAAAAGCTACACAGCCTACTGCAGTAATTCAGAAGTTTGAATTGCCGGCTCCTAAAGGAGCTGTAAAAATGATCTCGGCAGATAATGTTGCCGAGTTGGTAACTAAATTGAAAAACGAAGCGAAAGTACTATAATTCAATAATCACCATTCAACATTGGAGGATGAAGCTCGAATCTTGAATTTTAAAATGAAAAAGATATGTCGACACTCGTATTTATAGAAGTCTCAGAAGGAAAAGTTCGTAAGTCATCGCTGGAAGCGGTTTGTTATGCAAAGGCTATGGGTAGTCCGGTCACAGCCATAGTACTTGGCCCGGCCGATGCTACTGAGCTACAATCATTAGGTAAATATGGAGCGCAGAAAGTATTACATGCATCGGATGCAAAACTTGCGAAAGGTGTAATACAAGCCTATTCTGCCGTGCTTACCAAAGCGATGCAAGATGAGAATGCGGATGTGCTTGTATTAGCGAATTCATCACTGGGTACTCCGGTAGCTGCAAAAGTGGCTGTTAAAACCGGAGCAAGCTTTGCCTCAAACGTAGTTGAACTTCCCAATACAAGTTCTGGATTTGTTGTAAAGAGAAGCATCTATACCGGCAAGGCTTTTTCATTGGTGGAACTTAAAAATCCTAAGAAAGTTATTGCCATTAAAAAGAATGCAGCCGAAGTGAAAGAATCGGGTGGCAGCGCTGAAGTTGTTTCCTACCCGGTATCACTGACGGACGCAGATTTTAATACGACCATCTTATCCTCAGAAAAAGCAACAGGTGATATTTTATTACCTGAAGCCGAAATAGTTGTATCGGGAGGCCGCGGATTGAAGGGGCCTGAACACTGGGGAGTATTGGAAGAACTGGCTAAAACGCTGCATGCCGCTACCGGATGTAGCAAACCAGTATCGGATATGGGCTGGAGACCACACCATGAACACGTAGGTCAAACCGGGGTGAAAGTAGCACCTCAATTATACATAGCGATCGGAATTTCAGGAGCCATTCAACACCTGGCGGGAGTAAACTCTTCCAAGTGCATCGTGGTGATCAACAAAGATGCAGATGCGCCCTTTTTCAAAGCTGCTGATTATGGTATTATTGGCGATGCGTTTGATGTAGTTCCAAAGCTTACGGCAGCAATAAAAGCTGCAAACAGTTGATAGCAAGGCATTTTTTAGAGTATGGTTGGGTTTCACGACTTTTTTTATAATTTCAATTTTCTGTGGCTACGTTGAAGAAGATAAAACTTGAAATACTCGGACTTTCCTCCAGTCAATCGCAGACGGGTTCTTTCGCACTGGTGTTAGGGGAGACTGAAGGCAATCGAAGACTCCCGATCATCATCGGTATGTTTGAGGCGCAAGCCATTGCCATCGAAATCGAAAAGATTATTCCTAACAGACCGATGACACATGATCTGTTTAAGTCTTTTTCCAATTCATTTCACTTTCATGTTGAAGAAATTATAATCTCTGATTTGAAAGAGGGCGTATTCTTTGCCAAGATTGTTTGTACCGATGGATTAAAGAAGACTGAAATTGATGCCCGGCCATCGGATGCTATCGCTATTGGCCTACGCTTCGATGCACCGATTTTTACGTATGAAACAATTTTGGCTGAGGCCGGAATCGTACTTACAGATCAGGAGGAAGAGGAGGAAAAATCAGAAGTGAAGCCTGAACCTAAAGCAAAAGTAAAAAAGGATTCGCCTCGTAAATCGTCAGGTGGCGAA
>DAOOCD010000163.1:0-8425 GCA_035408225.1 Cyclobacteriaceae bacterium
CGGTTAAAGCTGAAGGAAGATCATGACTCAAATCAAATCGTAAGCAGTCTCAATCCTGCTGATCATCAAGATGGCAAACTACGTTCGATGTGGATCGCCTATGGTCCCAGCGAAGCCGGGTTGAAAAAAATTAATCCTCCTGCCACATTCAGGGAGGTGATGCAACACCAAATCATCCTTCAGCAAAAAGAAGTGGGCATCTGGTTAGTACCCGGCAAACCCAACGCAGGTAAAGCCGATCGTGAAAGTTTTAAGAACAAGATGAATGATGCCGAATACCGAAAACAATTCTTCACCTTATTAACAAGCTTAGGTGCTGGCTACTGGATTGAAATTGCGGGCGACAAAAAAGCTGTTGAGACTTTTCAAACCGAAGATGCACTTTGGGAATTTACCAAAGCTGATGACTGGATGCATTATGCCTTCATCATCGGAAAAAACTATTCACCTGCAGATGCTGAAATCAGCAGCGAACAGATTACGGCTACGATCATGAAGGAATTTGATAAGTTGGTTTTGGTTTACAGACACATGAAAGATGCTGGCGAGGAGAAGAAGATGTAATTGGCTATCCTAAACAGATTACTAGTCAGTGAAGAGTTCTCTATATTTTTCTTCTATATCCAGAATCTCATTCTCCGTTAGTTTACTAAACTCTTTTTCTTTTGCTCTTTTTGAAAGTCGTCCATTGTTCTGCTGCAAAAATAGGACTGCCTGCGCAACAAGACTGTCAGGCATCTCATATTCGTCTTCCAGGTATTTTTTAAATGCATCATACCGACCTAAATACGTTACTTCATTCGGAATAATGTTTTCGATCGTATCCTTGACACAGTCATACAAAAATTCTGCCTGCCGCGTAGCATCATAATAGCGATAGTAATCAAGCGTGTTATTCATTACTTCTACATTATGATCACGGGTTTCTTTCCATTCAATAAAATCCAATAGCGGATGTGAATATGATTCCAAGGTCTTTCGGTAATCATCGATGTGATCTAGTATGGAGGCTGAAACCGGGAAGATGATCCCTTGTTGTGCGAATTGTTTCTTCGCCAATACGTGATGAATAAGATAACGATGGATGCGGCCATTGCCATCTTCAAACGGATGGATAAAGACAAAACCAAAAGCAATGACAGACGCTGCCAACACCGCATCGAGGTTGCTTTTCAATAATAGCTCATGCGTGTTTAGTAATCCCGAAAGTAACAGTTCAATATCCTGCCACCGGGCAGAAATATGATCGGGCAACGGTTCGCCTGTCGTTCGGTCATGTTCTCCTACAAAACCACCCTTTTTACGGAAGCCCATCTCCAGGAATCGGGTATTTTCAATAACCAGCTGTTGCAGTCTGAGCAACTCTTCTTTGGTTAACTCACGATTGCCCGCCTGACCTATCGCCTGCCCCCAGCGTGTAGCTCTTTTACTTTTCGGACTTTCTCCCTCAATGGTGAAGGATGCTTTAGAATCTTTGAGCAATAAAAATGCGGAGGCCCGCTGCACAATATCTTTGCGTATGCCTTTCAGAAAATTGTCCTTTTGTGCGGCCAGGTTAGCAGCTATGTATTGTTCCAGCTTAGCGGTCTTTCTCGTGAGCGGACAAAAGTTTTGTGTACCCGGAAGATTGTTTATGATTCTATGCCGCGCAGATTCATATCCCTTTAAAGCATACTGTTTATCTTCATCTAATAACGGTGTGTATTTTATTTTACTGTCAGCATTGCCAATCGTTAGCTGTATTGAAAATAACCACTCATACAAAAACCAAATCTTTCGACTATACTGTCCGGTTGGCTCAAGCTGTATCAGCGCTAAAATTTCCTTTTGTGATAATGTCTCAAATAACTTTTTAAAGAACAATAGATTAACGCCTTCATACTTTAAAGCAAATACCAATTGTTTATACAGCGTGTCTTCCGGTTGGTGTCGCGATGTGAAGATCTTCCAATCATGGGTTTCATATTGCCGCTTTTTTGAACTGATCAACGCCAGTTGAGCAGGCATAGGCACAGGCAGTTTAAATGATTCAATCAATGCCCCATAGCCAACCAATATCGCCTCTTCTGGCGCTGGCCTGCCATGGAAAACGCTTATTTTTTGAGAAAAACGCTTATTCTGCTTTGTCATTTGGTGAAAAATGTATGTCTTGAGTGAAAGCCAATTGCCTTTAACCAACCCCGGTGAAAAATTGACGGGATTGGATTTCAATCAAATATAGGTGAAAAATGTATGCTCTTGGTGAAAAATGTACGCTATTTAAGTAAAAAGGTGAAAAACGTGTGCAAATCGATGGCTAATTCATGAATCGGGCGCATCTTTATCAAAGAAACCCCGCAGATCCTGAAATCAGCAGCGAGCAGATTGCAACGACTATTACCAAAGAATTTGATAAACTGGTTTTGCTTTACCGGCATATGAAAGATCATGTGTAAATGATTTATTTTTTTATTCATGATGACCGGCTCATGTAAAGAAACTATACATGAGAAAAAATGTTGAATCGTACGAAGCTCCTCACTAACAATCCAATCCTGAGCGGCCATCTTGTTGAGATTATATTCATTGCGGAATTTTCCATCTAATCCTTCATTTATCATGAAACTTACCCGAGCGAAGGATCCCCATGATCGAAGCCTGAAGAGTGTGGGTAATGTGCTTCGTATTTAGGGGATCCTTCGCTAAAATCGTTTGATTGGAGAATAGTGCTTTGAAACTAACTTTGATTAGACGGCTCATCGTTCTTCTTTGCCCGCTCAGGATTGCGTTCAATTTTTTTTGGGACCGTTTTCTAAATCATTCATGGCAGTGTTCGGTTTTCTTTGAACGAAGCCAATCACTAACAAACTAAACCAATCCTGAGCGGCCTTCCTGTGGAGATTATATTCATTACAGAATTTTCTATCCAACCGTTCATTGATCATGAAACTTACTCGAGCGAAGGATCCCCATGATCGAAGCCTCAAGAGTGTGGACAATGTGCTTCGTAGTGGGGATCCTTCGCTAAAAATCGTTTAGTTGGAGTGGCGTGGTTTGAAAATAAATTTGATCAAGTAATCCGTCTATTCCTCTTTGCCCGCTCAGGATTGGAGTTTCAATTTTTTCTACTGCAATGGTTATGAAGTCCGGATTAACTTGCTATGTTAAACTTACTTCAAACTCAAATGTCTTTCTATCCATGCTTTAATTTCGTCAAACGACAATTCACCACGGGCTGCCTTGATCACAAATTCAAATTTCTCTTCCTGACCTGCATCAATGTCATGCCGGTTTTCCAAGAGAATCAATCTCATTAAGACATAAGCTGTTCTTTTATTACCGTCAATAAAAGGATGATTTGATATAATACTTTCAAAAATGGCTGCGGCTTTGTCCACCGGGTGTGGATATAACTCTTGACCGTCAAATGTTTGATAGGGCCTGCCGAGGGCGGCATCAAGAGACCCGTTATCCCTGATTCCTTTTGCTCCACCAAATCGTTCTATTAGAATGTCATGAATCTTTTCAACTTCTTCTATTCCTATCATTTCGCCAGCCTCTCAAGAAGTTCCATGTCTTCGGTTAAGATGGATCTGAGATTTAGTGCCAGGCGTACGTTCTCCGCGGATTGCTTTTCTGCCTGCTTCAAAAAGCTCAGGATGTCATGAAGCACACTTTCAGGAACATTGTCCAGGGATTTTTGAATCTCGGTCTTAATTTCTTTGGTAGTCATAACTAACTTAATCTGTTTCGAATTTAACATAATTTATGGAAACAACTTTTCACCTTCATTTCATACAAGAATGCCATTCAGGAGACTCCTGCGGAGTCATTACTAATACCGGCTTCTGTTCTATAAACAGAATGCCCCGCTGGGGCAAATCCTATCAGCAAAAAGAATTTTGCTCCGTAGGAGCTGCCTGTTTATAGAATTAAAAATGATTGATCTGATTGGCTCCAGAGGAGCCTCCTGATTTTTGTTAAGAGAATTCTTCTATACCGGTTTACACGCTGTTTACGGTCTAATTATTTTGCTTGAAGTTTGGTGTTGTCACCGACCTCTATTCTCGTAACATTTTTATTGGTCGGTGAAACACAGACCAAGGACAAATTATAAATTCAGCCAGCCTGGTTAGTTGCGATAAAGACGAATATTAACCAACTTTAATTTTCACGCATTCTAAATTCAACATACGTATGGCTATCAAACGAAGAGATTTTATTCGCCTTTCAACAGGCAGCGCAGTGGCGGGCTCGGCCTTGTTAACCGGCATATCTTCCTGCGCTACACCGGAAGCACCACCATCTCCTTTGGATCAATTGAAATCCATGACGGATGATATTGTTCCTATCTCGGTGCAGGAGCGTGAAGCGCGGATTGAAAAAGCGCAGCGACTGATGACCGAAAATAAAATAGAAGCGTTGCTTTTAGACGCAGGTACTTCTCTGAAATATTTTACGGGAATTAGCTGGTGGCCCAGCGAGCGCACCATGGTAGCTATCATTCCCGCCAAAGGTGAAGTGATGTATGTGAGCCCCGGGTTTGAAGCAGACCGGCTTCGTCAACTGATAAAAATCGGGAACGAAGTAAGAACGTGGGAAGAACATGAAAGTCCTTACCTGCAAATTGCCAATGCGTTTAAGGACATGGGCATTCGCACCGGGAATATCGGCCTGGAAGAACGGCTCCGTTTTTTCTTATTTGATGGCGTGCGAAAAGAAGCCTCCCATCTTAACTACGTAAGCGGTGATCCTGTCAGTGTTCCATGTCGCTTAATTAAATCACCAGCCGAGCTGGCACTCATGCAACGCGCCAATGATATTACCATAGAGGCACATAAGTTCAATGTAGCCACGTTGCAGGAAGGAATGACCCCTGAGCAGTTTACCAAGTTGTCGGAACAAGCGCATGAAAAATTGGGTGCCCCGGGTGGCACCATGGTAAACTTTGGCGAAGCATCGGCTTACCCGCATGGAAGTATTGAACCTCAGACATTAAAGAAAGGTGATATTGTATTATTAGACGGAGGTTGCAACGTGGGTGGCTATGCTTCTGACATCAGCCGCACGGTGGTGTTCGGTAAACCTACGGACAGACAACGCGAAATCTGGGATCTCGAAAAGAAGGCGCAAGCGGCCGGTTTTGCTGCTGCCAGGATTGGCGACCCGTGCGAGAACGTAGACATTGCTGCACGCAAGGTGTTGGTAGATGCTGGCTTCGGACCCGGATATAAAGTGCCGGGACTTCCTCATCGCACCGGGCATGGCATTGGGATGGATGGACATGAGTGGGGCAACGTTGTGTTGGGAAATAAACTACCGCTGCAGGCGGGCATGTGTTTTAGTATTGAACCCAACATTTCTATCTATGGTGAGTTTGGAGTGCGCCTGGAGGACTGTGCCTACATGACCGAAGATGGACCGAAATGGTTTTCACAACCAAGCCCATCGATCGATCAGCCCTTTGCGTGAAAGCTACTCACTAACAGCCCGTTGATAATGCGCTTCGTAGTGGGGGGATCCTTCTCCGCCAGTTGGCGGATCAGGATTGCGTTCAATTTTTTTTGAGATCGTTTTCTAAATCATTCAAAGCAATGTTCGGTTTTCTTTGAACGAAGCCAATCACTAACAAACTAAACCAATCCTGAGCGGCCATCTGGTGAAGACTATATTCATCTCAGAATTTTCCGTGCTGCTCGTTATTTTTATCATGATACTTGATGAAGCGAAGGATCTCCATGATCGAAGCCTTGAGCGTGTGGATAATGTGCTCCGTAGTAAGGGGATCCTTCTCCGCCAGTTGGCGGAGAAGGATTGGAGTTCACAGAGTTCGGTGTTCTTTATAATCAGGAGACTCCTGCGGAGTCATTTCTAATACCGGCTTCTGTTCTATAAACAGAATGCCCCGCTGGGGCAAATCCTATACACAAATAATAATTTGCTCCGTAGGAGCTGCCTGTTTATAGAATTAGAAATGAGGATTTGCTTGGCTCCAGAGGAGCCTCCTGATTGTTGTTAAGAATTGGAATTATTATTTCCAATACCGTTGTGCTATGAAACAGAATGCCCCGCTGGGGCAAATCCTATACACAAATAATAATTTGCTCCGTAGGAGCTGCCTGTTTATAGAATTAGAATTGAAAATCTGATTGGCTCCATAAGAGCCTCCTGATTTTTGTTAAGAGAAATTTTCTATACCGGTTTACAAACCGTTTACGGTCTAGTTAATCTTCTTCAACCCCTTTGCCTTATCCTTTTCCTTATCGGTTTTATCCGTATCGGATTTTTCTTTGTCTTTGGATTTATCCTTCTGTTTGTCTTTCTCTTTGATTTTGTCCTTCTCCTTGTTTTTATCCTTGTTCAGAAACGAGTCCTCATCATCTTCATCCTGGTCAAGGTCTTCATCATGGTCGTTGTCGTTATCCCAATCCACGTCATGGTCGAAATCATGATCTATATCTACATCGATGTCAAGATCCAGGTCATCCAGATCGATGTCAATCGGATCGATGTCGATGTCCAGGTCGGGGATGTTGATCCGGATGGGGTTTATATCAAGGTCTAAATCACCCAGGTTTATTTCGATGGGTTCGATGTGGATGTCCAGCCGTTCCAGTTTATCGAGGGCCACCTCCACATCCCGCATGGCATGCTCAATGGCCCGTTCAATGTTTGCTTCGATGGCTTTTTCATCAATATCGATGTCAAAATCCCAATCGCGATCGCGGGCCGGGGAGATTCTTTTTAACCCGTCACTGCGGGGTTCTTCTTTCGAAACCTCAGATTTGGCTTTGGTTTCAGCCTTTTTGGTGTTGGCCTCCTGCGAAAAGCCCGGAACAATGGCCAGTGCAAGAATCAGGAAACCAAGCAAGGTGCGGTATGGGATGCTCATAATGATGGGGTTTATAAGACTACAATACTCCGCTGGGGGGAAATGGTTACACTAAGCGATAACTCATTTTGTATCAAACTGCACCAGAAACCCTGTAGACAGGTTTTCCCCATTTAGAGAATTCTTGCGGAAGTAATTGAACTATTTCATTACCACTCATTGAATTCAAATCATATGTTAGTTGGTATTGTCTTATTATCCGAACTAATCGTCTAGCAGATCCAGCCCCTTTTCCAGCTGCCCCTCTTTTTAAATTCTTGGTGGAATCATCCCAATACATAATATTAGCCGCATCAAGTATTCCCTTGTTCAAAGCAATTTCTTGGTATGCACCAAACTGCTCCGTGATTTCTCCTCGTTTAGAGAAATTACCAATTAAGAATATTTTTGACGAATCATCCAATTCGGAATAAAGTCTGCATGGATAAGCAAGAAGATGCCTATAATATTTAGTATAATTTTTTGGATCCCTTAAGACGTAAAAAGCAGCTTCATTAACTTTTCGGCTACCATTTCCATCTATAGGGCATATGTTATCAAAATAAATTGCTGTCAGCCAACTCCAAAGACCCTTATCAAAATAAAGATATTTACTTGATCTTAAATTTAACTTTTCAACAAGATAAGGAACGAGTTCTCCTTTATATTTATAATCAACCTTCTCAATGTTAATAATTGGCTCACATACTTCTGAAAAGTATTCATTAAACAAGAGTTCATCGGGTATATTCTTGAGCTCATTATTTTTTATTTGACCAATAATGCGTTCAAACTCATTAAGACCTTGTTCATTAAATGTGCGAATTGAAATCATATGCATTGAGCAGTGAATTTTTCAAACAACTTAAGTCTTTTACAATATTGATTGACGCATTCATCTATCCATGCCTCTTGTTCTGGGGTGATACTACCTTCGTTATCCATTTCCGGCCTGTTTTTAATACCCAAAACTGAAGTAATGAATTTATTCCACTGAGAAACCCAAGAGTCATCATCCGCATCAAAATCACCCTCTTCAATTAATCGTAAAAGAACACCTCGGAATGCTGTGGGATAAATAAGACTTATGAATTTTATATCATTTCTTGCCATTTCAAAAACACCAGGAATATTTCTATTTATTTCAAGAAGAGGTCTTCCATCATCACTGGTATCAAAACTTAATTTCCAAAACTGATTTCTTAAATCCACCGGAACTACCGGAAGCAATGGAATCCGATCGCTTGGTAGTCCGTCCGTGCTAACAGCAATTCCTTTTGCTTTCCCTAAAAGCAAACCTATTTTGTTTGTTTCATCAACAATTGAAACATCAAAATAGGCAAGCTCGGTTTCTGGTAACTCGTTTAGTCGTGTGCTTTCTGGTTCTTTAAAATCTCGAACTGTTCCAAAATTAAAGCGTTGATAAACCCCTTTAAAATTAGGTTCGATGTATACATGTGCATCCGGTGGAAGATCTAATCCATCTAAATCTATCCTAGCTTTAAAATATTTTCCGTCATTATCCTTGAAAAGAGAAATATCAACTCTGTTCCTAGGGATTTTCACCCTTCCTGT
>DAOOCD010000164.1:0-8420 GCA_035408225.1 Cyclobacteriaceae bacterium
TTAGCGGTCACTTGCATACAAACCTTCGATTCATAGTCACCGGTATCTCATTCGCCATCCTCTGGTCTTCGGCCTCCGTGGCCGGAAAGTTTGGATTGATGTCTGCCGAACCGCTCACCTTGTTTACAGTGAGATTTCTGTTGGCAGGTGCAGTGTTACTTTTGGTTGCACGAATCACAGCTCCGCGTTTTTGGCCACAGGGTAAAGAGTGGCTGCATCTAACAGTTTTCGGATTACTAAATACTGCTTTATACCTCGGTATCTTTATCATTGCACTGCAAGAAGTAGCAGCCGGTATCACCGCTCTTGCTCTTGCACTCAATCCGCTTATGATTAGTTTTTTCTCTTCAGTTTGGTTGAAGAGGCCCGTGAAATTTCGCGAGTGGCTTAGTATTCTTGTAGGCATGAGCGGTGTAGCTATTGCAACCTATCCATTGCTGCAAAGTGGGTATGCTTCAGTGTTTGGCGTATCGCTGTTGGTCTTGAGCATGGTGATGTATTCGCTTGGAGCGGTGTATTATTCGTCTGTACCGTGGCGATTATCAAGCATGGTTATTAATGGCTGGCAAGTATTGATTGCCGGAATCGTACTCTTGCCATTCACGTTAAGTTTTGAAGGGGGTGGGAGCACGTTTGACATTCGCTTCTGGCTTTCGATTGGTTGGTTGGTTGTGCCGGTATCCATTGGCGCAGTTCAGTTATGGCTTTACTTGTTAAAAGAAGATCCGGTGCATGCTTCGCTGTGGCTTTTTTTGTGTCCCGTGTTTGGGATCTTTTATTCCGCGATTTTGTTGGATGAGCCGTTCACACGGTACACCTTCATAGGAACGGTGGTGGTGATGCTAAGTTTATACGAAGGGCAACGCAACCGCGCACGAAAGTGATAGTATGCAATTTCCATTGCCAATTATCCATTGTCAAATGACAATAGATTTACTGCTCCATATTCTTCCTGAAATAGAAAAACAATGGTATACCGGCTGCCACCAACGAAATCCCAATGATCGCTTCACGAGGTTGTGTGATGAACGTGTTAATGACCAAGGCCATACAAAACAAAACATAGACAGCCGGAATCACCGGATACCCCCAGGTGCGGTAAGGCCGTTCGAGATCTGGTGCTTTATATCGCATTACAAATACACCAAATGCCGTGGCCCCATAAAACATAAATGCAGCAAATACCAACGTGTCGGTCAGTTGATCAAACGTACCGGAAAGGACAAGCAACGAAGACCAGACTCCCTGCAACCATAAAGAATTACCAGGCACTCTTGATTTATTCAACAGGCCCAAACCAGAGAAGAGCATTCCCTTTTGCCCCATGGCATAATAAATTCTTGAAGAGCTGATCACCGAAGCATGCGTGCAGGCTAATACGGTAATTAAGATAAGTGTGGAGATTACAATCCCTCCGGTGTTACCCCAAAAAACTTTCACCGCTTCAACAGCTGCTATCTGGTTGCCGGATTCGTAAATAGAAGTCAATGTTGAAACCGGCAGCAACGTTAAGTAGGCAGTATTAGCCAATAAATAAATGGCGATCACAATCAGTAATCCGAAGAGCAAACTCAACGGAATATTTTTTTTAGGATCTTTTATTTCACCCGCCACATATCCTACCGAGTTCCAGCCTTCATAGCCCCAAAAAGCTGCCAGCATAGCCGTGAGCATGGCGCTTATAGTAATTTCGCTGTCGGTGGGTACACTGGCCAATAAAGACAAATCACTTTGCTTGCTGGCAAAACCAAAGATCACGATCAGTGAGATTCCTGTAAGGATCAATACCAGCAAAGCTGCACTGAGTCCCATGCCGGTGCGGATGCCATAGGTATTAATGAAAGTTAGTAGCAGGATGAGAAATACAGCCGCGGCTTTTACATTGAAATCAGCGAACGGATAGAACACTCCGAACAAACTCCAATCAGAAAGAGATTCGAGAAATGAGGGCAACGGAAAAATTCCATTAAGCGACTGTGCAAATACATAGGCAAGCGAGGCAATAGTGGCTGTTTTAAGAACCGCGAGATTGGCCCATCCATACAGGTAGGAAAAAAACCGGTTGTAGATTTTTTTGAAGTATACAAATTCGCCCCCGGTTTCGGCAAACATCCCTGCCAGTTCCATGCTGCTGAGCGTTCCGAATAAGGTAATGATTCCAGCCAGCAACCAGCATACCAGTACAAGAAATGACGAATCCAATTCAGCAGCCATCGGGGCTACCTTCTTATAAATTCCAGAGCCCAGGATATTGCCAATCACAACTACAATGGCCAATCGCAGTCCTAACGTTCTGTTTAGTGTAGTGTGTGCCGTCATTTCGTTTCAGGTAATCCTGAAAGATAGCGAACTATGAAAAGGGTAGCAATAGAAACACTTTGTTCTTCTGTACCTACAAAAAAAACCAATCGAAATGATTGATATTTACCTTATTCACTCCTTAATGACTGCACGGGGTTGGCTGATGCAGCTCTCACCGCCTGATAACTAATGGTGAGCCACACGACAACCAGCACCAGCGAGAGACTAAACAAAAATGTTAACGCATCGATGGTGGTATGATAAATGAAGTTGCTAAACCAGCGGTCCATCAACCACCAGGTAATAGGTACAGCAATCAAAAACCCAATCGCAATAAGCAGTGCAAAGTCGCGGTAGATGATAAGAAGAATGTTACGCATGCTGGCGCCTAACACTTTACGCACCCCTATCTCTTTTACTTTTCGTTGTACCGTGTAGAGTACCAGCCCATACACACCCAGGCAGGAAATCAGGATGGCGATCAGCGTGAATGCTTCTATGATCGATCCGAAATTCTGGAATGAGCTATACTGCTGGTTGAGTTGCTGATCGAGAAAGGTGAATTCAAAAGCTTTTTCAGGGAAGAGATTGTTCCATTCAGCTTCCATCTTCTCGAGGGTTTGCTGCACGCTGGCATTCTCGAACCGTACCGAAAGATTTCCGAACTGGTTGCGGTCAATAGATAATACTATGGCAGATACTGGTGTTGTTAGATCCGCGAAATGAAAATCTTTCACCACGCCAATCACCGTGCCTTTCTTTCCTTCTCGATTAATGGTTTTACCAAGTGCTTTTTCTGGTGAATTCCAGTTAAATTCCTTTATAGCCGCTTCGTTTACCAGAAAGGCTTCCTTCTCATCGCTTGGAAAATCTTTACTGAAACTTCGTCCGGCCACAGTCTCAATTCCAAAGGCTTTAATGAAATCATGATCAACGGACAGATTAGCAATAAATAGGTTGTCCTCGCTCGTAAAGCCCTCTGGAATAGTGCCGCGAAATACAACCCCTTGACCCGGTGAGCCGGAGTTAAGTGTAGTAGCGTTTACACCGCTCTGTGCTTCAATGCGGTCGCGAAAACTCTGCAGGCGGACTTGAAATGTAGAATCATTTTGCCGGAAGTAGCTATTGATATTTTGGCTGTACAACGGAATGTTGATGATTTGTTCTTTCTGATATCCCAATGGCCGACTCTCGATGTAATCGAGCTGCTTTATAATTAGCAAAGACCCGGAAAGGAGCAGGCATGCAATAGTTAGTTGAAATACAACGAGTACCTTCCTTAACAATTGTCGTCCATCACCCGTAGTGCCCGCACCTTTGAGTGCTCGTACCGAGTCGAAGGTAGTGACAAAATAGGCCGGGTATCCACCCGCCATCAACGTGATGATTAACAGCAACACAATAGATGTCACAATTAACTTCATATCCAGCACGTCAGTAAATAGTAATGATTTTGAAGTAAGCAGATTCAGTAAAGGCAACGTGAAGTAGAATGCCACATAGGCGAATACCATCGCCACCAGACAAAATAAAAAGCTCTCGGCCAAAAATTGCCCCACCAGTTGAATGCGCATGGAGCCAAATATTTTGCGGATACCAATTTCTTTTATTCGTGCGAAGGATTGTGCCGTGCTGAGATTGATATAGTTAATACACGCGATGAATAAAGTAAGGATTCCGATACCGGTAAAGATCAGAATATTTGTCATGGTGTTGGTGGCGCTGGGTTCTGCCTGTAGTGTGCTGTGCAGGTGAATATCTTTCACGGGCATGAGCGTAAATTTCTGCCCTACGATAAAGTTCGGGTCGGCATACTTTTTTAGGAATGAAGTCATGCTTGTATCGATGTTAGCCGGTGTCGCGCCTGGCTTAAGTAATACATAGGTATAAGAATGACTGATGATAAAATTCCTCGACAAATTATTTCGTAACACTTCTTCGGTCTGGGGCGATTCCAGATCAAACATATCGTCATAGGGCACCAGCATGTTAAACCGCAGGTGCGAGTTTTCGGGAAAGTCTTTGGCTACCCCCACTACTTTATAGGAATTTTTGCCAGCGAGTATAAGCGTTTCACCAACCGGGTCTGCATTACCAAAATATTTTGTGGCCATCTCTTCGTTAATGATAACGGTGAACTTATCCACCAATGGCCTGCGCACACTTCCCTTCACAATCTCAAAATCAAACATTTTGGCAATAGCTGAATCAGCAAAGAGAATACTTTGTTCTTCAAATGCTTCGGTGCTTTCAGGTTTGGTGATACTCACCGAACGTAAGAATAGTCGCCCCACCTCTTCTGCTTCAGGAAAATAATCTTTGAACACAGGTGCAATGGGCGGGGGTGTGGTTGCCAATTGTAATCCATTCGGAACATCATAGCGAAGACGATAAAGCCTGTCGATTTTAGAATGGAACAAATCATAGCTCAATTCGCTTCTTACGTAAGAGATAATGAGGAGTGCGAGCGCCAGCCCACAGGTTAACCCGATAAAATTGATGACCGAATAAGCTTTGTGTTTAATGATAACACGGCTGGCGGTTTTAAAGAAATTGGTAAGCATAAAGGGGCGGTTTAAACCGTCTTACGAATTTACATGATTGTAGGTTGCCTTCTTTTGATGGCTGGTAACTTCGATTGCCCTTAGCTGTAAGTGTTAATCGAATAAAAAAAGCGTCCGGGTGCGCTTTTTGTTTTTAAAATGAGAACCCTCGGTAGTATTACTAAGGTTGTAGAACGCTTACATCGATGTATCAAATTGCATCATCAAAATAGAAGAGGGGGCATCGCACCCATGAAGTTGGCACTGAAGGATTTGTGTTTACCCACCGATGACAGATGTAGGCAAAAAGAAATCCCCAGGTCTGTGTCCCCAAAGGCCGAAGTCGGCATCTAAAGTTAATTTTCAACTCAACAATTCAATCGTTCATTCAACTTGCCCTTTTCCCTTGCTAAGGCATCGCTATTAAGTAGACAGAACAATTGAGTACCTTTACAAAAAATAACTACTCAGTGATACCTATTGGCCAACATCAGGATTTAACCATTTTACGTCATACCACCGTGGGCCTTTTTTTAGGCGATGAAACAGGCGAAGATGTATTGCTTCCCAATAAGTATTGCCCCAAAGATTTTGAAATTGGAGCGAAGATCAACGTATTCGTTTATCGCGATCATGAAGAACGAATCATTGCGACTACCCTGAAACCCAAGATTTTATTAAATCAGTTTGCTTTCCTGCGCGTAACTTCGGTTAGCAATGTAGGCGCCTTTATGGACTGGGGCCTTGAGAAGGAATTGCTGGTACCTTTTCGTGAGCAACGACAGAAAATGGAGGAAGGCAGGTGGTACATTGTTTACCTCGATCTCGACAAAAAAACCGACCGGCTCTATGCCACCAATAAAATTGAGAAGCGACTTACCAATCAAACCCTCACCGTTACAGAAGGAGACACTGTTGACGTCATGGTCATGAAAAAGACAGATCTTGGATTTTCAGTAATCGTGAATCAACAACATGAAGGGTTGATTTTTGAAAGCGACATCTTCGGTAAACTAAACATAGGGGACAAAATAAAAGGCTATGTCAAGCAAATCCGGGACGATAACAAAATCGACATCACTTTACAGCCCATTGGGTTCGAGAATTTCAATGATCCTAACTGTGAAATGATTCTCAAAATGCTGAAAGCGCAGAAAGGATTTTTACCGATTAGTGATAAAAGTACCCCCGAAGAAATTTATGCACAGTTTAGTATAAGTAAGAAAGCCTATAAAAAAGCGATTGGCACGTTATACAAGCAACGCAAAATTACCCTTCAGCCAGAAGGGATTAAATTAACAGAGGACTGAAAGGAACTTGACGTCATAATTAAAAATGAATGAGGTCAGCTTACGTTAAGCAATAAGCATTTTGCTTTACCTCGCAGCCGTCATGCTCTCCATCTTAATAATGTGCTTGCTGGCACGATAGGCATCCGTGTTATAAAACCCGGATAGAATGCGATGCGCAATCTGTTCTACAATTAGTTCATCATCTGTTTTGCCTTCTTTGCCGCGCCAGAAAACCCGTTGGGGGTGTCTCTTCATATCTTCTACGTAAGACTTAGCATGGGTGAATTGATCATCCGTAAAGGTGATGGTAAAGCAGGTTTTTACTTTTTGTGTCTCCATAGCGATGGGATATTTACAATTATTATGCCGATGACAATAGGCGATTTTACAAAAAAATACTGATGCCAGTCAATAGCTGTGCCCGCCTGCGGGCATCCTTGTTCGGGTGTGGAACATCAGATTAAAGCTTAATTTTGTGGTCCGCTATGAGAGATTACGAAATATATAGATTAAAGAACGGCATCCGGGTTATTCATAACCGGGTTTCTACTACTAAAATAGTACACTGCGGCCTCATGCTCGATATTGGTAGTCGCGATGAGTCGACAACCAATCAAGGCATTGCCCACTTTTGGGAACACATGGCCTTTAAAGGTACCCGCAAGCGTAAAGCATTTCATATTCTTAATCGTCTCGAATCATTAGGAGGTGAATTGAATGCATATACAGATAAAGAGAAAATTCTGTTTTATGCTTCCGTGCGTGATGATTACTTTGAGCGTTCCGTGGAGTTACTTACGGATATCACGTTTGATTCTATCTTCCCGGAAACCCAGATAGAAAAAGAACGCTATGTAATTCTCGAAGAGATGTCGATGTACCACGATGACCCGGATGATTCTCTGCAAGATGAGTTTGATGGTGTTGTCTTTGCGGGTCACTCATTGGGCATGAATATTCTGGGTACCGATAAAACCATTCGGGCTTTTAAGAGAAAAGATTTTCGTTCATTTATAAAATCGCATCTTGACACTCGTAAGATTGTTTTTTCATGCGTAGGCAACATCCCGATGGAACAGGTCATTCGTATGGCTGAGAAGTACCTGGGTTCGGTGCCGGCTTCAACTTCTAAAAAGAAACGCGTTCACTTTACAGGGTATAAACCAAAAGAAGTTATTCAGAAGCGGCTGGTGAAACAGGCACGGTGTGCCTTGGGCCGTACAGCTTATTCATTTTCTGATGATAAGCGGAGCCCATTCTATATGCTCACCAGCATTCTGGGTGGGTCCGGAATGAATTCCCGACTCAATCTGGCCTTGCGCGAAAAGCATGGGTTCGTTTATTCCATCGGAGCCCAATATGTTCCCTTCACGGATACAGGTCTGTTTGTAATCTCCTTTGGTACTGAGCCATCGCAAATGAAAAAAGGGATTGAGTTAGTAAAACATGAGTTAAAAAGATTGCGTGAGGAGCCGCTGGGTGTAAAACAACTTGCTTCAAGCAAAGAACAAATCCTGGGACAAATCGCCATGGCCGAAGAGAACAACATCAGCTTTATGATTATGATGGCCAGGAATCTGTTGGATCAGGGTCATGTTACTTCCCTGGAAGAAATTTTTGAACGAGTAAAAGGCACCTCAGCTTTGAAACTTCAAGAGTTGGCCAATGAAATGTTTGATGAACGCAAACTGAGTTATCTGATCATGGAACCTACTCGATAATGGAGTTTCTGCCCGATGATATTGCCCGGTATGCGGCTGTGCATACTTCACCAGAATCTGATTTACTCAAACAGATCAGTCGCGATACTCATGCGCAGGTTATGATGCCCCGTATGTTGTCGGGCCATGTGCAGGGAAGGTTTCTGGCTATGATCAGTCAATTCATAAAACCAAAATACATTCTGGAGATAGGAACCTATACAGGCTATTCAGCTATTTGTCTGGCCGAAGGCTTGGCACCGGATGGCAAACTGATAACGATTGATGTAAATGAAGAATTGGAGAGTCGTGTGCGCATATACTTTCAGAAGGCAGACCTTGAAGCAAAAGTTGATTATCGCATTGGCGATGCTACAAAAATAATTCCAACGCTGGATGTGATGTTTGATCTTGTTTTTATTGATGCTGACAAGGAAAACTATTCTCTATACTACGACCTCGTATTCGATAAAGTGAAGATTGGGGGTGCCATTCTCGCTGACAATGTACTCTGGAGTGGGAAAGTAACTCAAACTAAAATGGACAAAGACACACAGGCACTTATTGAGTTCAACAAAAAAGTA
>DAOOCD010000165.1:0-5507 GCA_035408225.1 Cyclobacteriaceae bacterium
TCTGTAAGTAGGCACACCGGCACCGCTTACACTAGCAAGAGTTAATGGGTTGGCGGTTGTGGCAATATAGCCTACACCCCACTTATCATTGAGAAGATTGCCAACATTGAGAATATCAAATCTTACCTGTACCGCATTCTTCTTAGCTTTCGCTCCTACCTTAACATAGAAATCCTGAGCGATTGTTAAATCAAAGCGTGTTAACCAGGGAAGTGCCTGACCATTCCGTTCTGCGTACTCGCCTCTACGGCTTGAAAGGTATTCATCTCCATTAACCCACTCATTGAAAGCGGCTTGCTGATCAGCAGCGGTAAAGGTTTTACCACCTGTAGTTAACGTAGCAAAGGTAAGTTCAGTGTTGTCTTTTGGAACATAGATAAGATCGTTATTCTGTCCATCTCCATTCATATCATTACCATAGATATAGGATAATTTGAATCCACTGGTTGCAGTTGTACCAAGAGTAATTGTAGTAGCTCCTCCATACTGACCACCATATTCTTTGCGGTAGTTTACATACCCTATAATGCGGTGACGGAGATCGTTATCCGCGTAAGAAGTTGCGAGATAATTCTGACCTACTGTAGTTGGCATGTTTGCCTGAACAGTACTACCCACTGATTGCAGATCCTGTGCATATCCATAGGTATAGGCTAACATTCCACCAAAACCCTTAATAGCGGGTCTCTCCAGTTTAGCTGTCAGTGTATAAGAATATCCTTTTGAGGTATTCTTTAGAACAAACGTGTTGCTTACCTGGGTATTGATAAAGCGAGGATTACCAGCGGTATTAAATCGGTCGCGGGTATCAGGACCTGAGAAATTAGCAACTGGAACATTCAGGTTAGCGTCAATATAACGCAAAGCCTGTACGTTCTTGTTGTGAATACCTTCCACGGTTGCAATCAAACCATAGGGCAATTTTTTGTCGATTGCAAGATTCGTCTTCAACACCATTGGATTCTTGAGTTCTGAATCAGAGGCATTAACTGCAAACCCGGTTGGTGCTGTGGGATTGATAAAACCAGCAGGTAAATCAGCCGGATTAGGACGGAATGGAATAAGGCTATTAGTTAAAGAAACAACCGCGGTATTAACACCATTGTTACCCAACTGATTTGAAATCAAAACCTGGGGAATGCGGGAAACAAAAATACCTGATCCGCCACGAATCTGAAGAGTCTGATCGCCCAACACATCATAGTTAACCCCAACGCGAGGTGATAACAATAACTTGGTTGTTGGGAATGCGCCCGTAGAAACTTTATAAGGTTGTTGATACTCATCTTTGAAAGTTAAGCCCGATACTACCGGGTTTTCATAAGCTTCAGTGGTTTCGTTATTGTAGGCATAAATATCACCGCGCAAACCTCCTGTTAATTTAAGTTTATCGTTTACCTGGAATTCATCCTGTACGTAGAAGCTGTAAGTGGATGTTTTCATAGTCTGCCATGGTTTTTCCCCGGCTGGCAATAAGGAAACTCTTAAATTGTAACGGGGTACTGTTACAGGCGAAGTTGCGGCTGTTGGGGTTGCCAGGTAAGAATTCATTGCCGAATAAAAATCCGTTAAAGAATTATACACATACACACCGTTTGAGCTAGGGAAGAACAGGTTGTCTGAAGTAAAATATTCGTACGCAATACCTGCAGTGATGGTATGCTTATCAGCGTAGTACGTCAAATTATCAGTAAAGTTGAGGGTAGAGTATCTCAGCTTATTATCCGGAGTAAAGGGATCAAACCCTACCGTTGTATACGTTGAGCCTGAATTCTGAATTTCTATCGTTGGGAATAAATCAGTCAGGTACTTTCTGTCTTCAATTTGCTTATTGAATGTTAGAATTGCTTTGTTGGAAATCTTACTGCCAAAATTCGAGTTCAACTCCAATGCAACAGACCGGGTATTATCCTGAATTTTATAGCCAGTATTTTGCATGGAAAAAGCTAAATCACCAGCGTAAGATCCTGTTGGGTAACCCTGACGGTTTCCAAAACCAGCTGTATTACTACTGTTACTGTTACTGATTGATTGATCCGCTTCTGAATCATGGTATGAATATCGAAGCGCAAGTTTGTGATTATCATTAATGTTGTAATCCAGTCTTATCAACGCTTTCTTACTAGTAATCTCATTGTTCCAGCCATCAAGCGCGCCACCATTCCAGCCAAAATTTGTTGACATGTAGTTGCTGAGCGTGGACAAATCGCTTTCGGTAACTCTTGAGACATTGCTACCTCCAGTTCCGCGATCTAAAGTGCGGTTAAGGGCTGGAGTTGAACTATCAAACTGCTCTGCATTCAGGAAAATAAAAAGTTTGTTCTTAATAATGGGGGCACCAATACGAAATCCCATTGTTTTCTCATCAATGCTGATACCGGTTAAGTCTTTACCGTACACTGTATTACCGGTAAGGCCGTTGCTGCGGGTTATATAATAAACTGAACCTGTTACTTCATTTGTACCAGAGCGGGTAACGGCATTAATACCAGCACCAGCAAAACCTGACTGGCGTACATCAAATGGCGCAACGTTAAGTTGTATTTCATCAAGGGCATCCAATGAAACAGGAGTTGTACCCGTACGGCCACCCGCTGATGATGAACTACCTAAGCCGAAACCATTATTGAATACCGAGCCATCAATAGTAAAATTATTAAAGCGGCTGTCCTGGCCAGCAAATGACCGGCCGTTACCGTATGCATTGTATTTCACAATGTCATCCACAGTTCTGCCAATAGTCGGTAAATTGTTAATGGTTGTTGTACCATACGAGGCAGCGGCACCTGTTCTATCAGAACTAAAAATATCATTCTTTGCGCCCGACACAATGATCTCCGCTAGTTCAGTGCTCGCATCTTCTAATTTGGCATTTATGTTTGCAGCCACACCAAGACTTAAGTACACTTCTTGTACCTCTTGATCTTTATAACCAACGAAACTAACCTTTACTGTATAAGGGCCGCCTATACGCATACCTGGAATGGTGTACCGGCCATCTGTACGCGTGGCCGCTCCATAGGTAGTTCCTGAAGGTGTATGGGTAGCCACAACAGTAGCTCCTACCAACGCCTCGCCTTTAGAATCAGTAACTGCCCCCGTTAGGGAGGACGTTGTAACCTGTGCATATAGCCCCAAAGAAGCTATAAATACCAGGCTCATGGTGAGTAAAATTTTCCTCATAGTTTATGGTTTTAGTGGTTGAAATTCCGGTCGCAAAAATATCCTTTTGAGGGGTAAAACTGTCAGGGTCTATTTTAAATCTTTCAAACATTTTATTAACAATTTCATAACCCCCTAAACCACTAGTACTTTATCGTTTGCACTTTGAGTGAAAAACCAATTACTTCCGACTTTTAAATCAAGCCCTATTCCATGAAAAAACTTCTTATTCCTGCGTTACTGGTAATTACCTCGATTTTATCCCTACAGGCCCAAACCGATCTCTCCTATTATCTGCCCCCGCAGGTACAATACGACCCGGCTATCCCAACACCCCGCACAATTATCGGGCATGAGGTGGGTGAATGGCACGTGACCCACGATAAACTGGTCAATTATATGATGGCCCTCGATAAAGCCTCGGAACGCATAACCCTTGAAATTACGGGATATACTCATGAAGCCCGACCCTTACTCCTACTTACGATTACTGCACCCAAAAACCATCAGAATATTGAAGCCATTCGTTTGCAACATCTTCAATTGGGCGATGCCTCAAAATCTGGCTCACTTGACGTAAAAAATATGCCCGCTGTATTTTATCTCGGCTGCAGCATCCATGGCAACGAAGCGAGTGGCGCCAATGCCGGCTTGGTTATGGCCTACCACCTGGCCGCAGCCCAGGGCCCTGAGATTGAAAAATATCTTGAAAACACAGTGATCCTGTTCGACCCAAGTTTTAACCCCGATGGTTTGCAACGCTTTTCCGGCTGGGTAAACTCGCGCAAAAGCAAAGTGATTTCTACCGATGCCAATGACACTGAGCATAATGAGGCCTGGCCCGGAGGCCGATTCAATCACTACTGGTTTGATCTTAACCGCGATTGGCTGGTCGCTCAAAACCCCGAATCGCAGGCCCGCGCTAAAAAATTTCAGGATTGGAGACCAAACGTACTTACCGATCATCACGAACAAGGAACGAATGCAACGTTTTTCTTTATGCCCGGTGTGCCTTCACGCGTACATCCGCTTACACCTGAAAAAAATCAGGAGTTAACCCGCAAAATGGGTGAGTATCACGCGAAAGCGTTGGATCAAATTGGCTCGCTGTATTTTACGCAAGAAGGCTACGATGATTTCTATTATGGTAAAGGTTCAACGTTTCCGGATGTACAGGGCTCTATCGGAATTTTGTTTGAGCAGGCGAGTTCCCGCGGTCATGCGCAGGAAAGTGTGAATGGCGTGTTGCGTTTCCCATTCACCGTGCGTAATCATTTTGTTACGATGCTGAGTTCGCTCAAGGCGATTAATGAAATGCGCGAAGAGTTACTCAGCTATCAGCGCGACTTTTTCAAAAATGCTGCGACCGATGCATCTAAAGATCCGGTGAAGGGGTACATCATTGGCTCGAAAGATAAAGCCCGGGTATTTCATTTTGCCGAAATGGCGTTGCGTCAAAAAGTAGATGTGTACAAAGTTTCTTCTACACAAACCATCAATGGAAAAGTGTTTGATGCCGAGTCGAGCTATATCATTCCGCTGAACCAGACTCAGTACAAACTCATTCATGGCATGTTCGATAAGCAATTGAAATTTAAAGACAGCATCTTCTATGACATCTCGAGTTGGACCTTGCCCCTTGCTTTTGGTCTTGACTATGAGGAAATAAAAACCACACCCGCGTTGGGCGAAAAAGTTATGGACTTAAAAATGCCGGTGGGGAAAGTGATCGGCAAAGGCGACTACGCCTATGTGTTTGAACCCTATGGTTATTACACTCCACGGGCTATGTACCGTCTGCTCGATAAAGGCGTTAGGATTAAAGTGGCCACCGAACCTTTCTATGCCGAGGGCAAAAAATTTGATCGGGGATCCATTATGATTCCCGTGGATAATCAGGATCGTATTCCAGATCAGATCAGCGTGCTTATGAAAGAGATTACCGAAAAAGATGGTGTTGATGTGTATTATGTAAGCACAGGTCTTGATTACCGCGGAGTAAGCCTGGGCAGCAGTTCATTTTACACCTTGCGCAAACCTGAAATTGCCATGCTGGTAGATGGAGGCGTATCCCCTACCGATGCCGGAGAAATCTGGCACTTGCTGGATACCCGTTTTCAGATTCCGGTTACAATGATCCCCATCAACGTGTTCAACACCGCAGCCATACAGAAATACAACACGATCATTATGCCTGAGGGAACTTACACCACGATTAGCGATGCAGCAAAAGAAAAATTAAAAAACTGGGTACAGGCCGGTGGCGTAGTGATAGGCTTTGAGCGCGCTTTGAATTTCTTTACTTCCGCAGGCCTTGGAAAGTTTGAAGTAAAAAAAGAGGAAGA
>DAOOCD010000165.1:5607-8351 GCA_035408225.1 Cyclobacteriaceae bacterium
TCCAATAACATCTACATCCAAAAAGCAACTGGTTCATACTCCAATCCATTAGTATATGGCAATGCCCCGTTGCTGAGTGGCTATATCACAAAGCCTAATCTGGACAAACTTAAAAATTCATCCGTGCTGGGCACATCTGCTTTGGGTCGTGGTCGTGTGATTGGTTTTACTGAAAACATGGCCTTCCGTGCATTCTGGTTTGGCACTAACAAAATGCTGATGAATGCAATTTTTCTGGGGCCAATGATTAGTGCCGAGGCAAGCAGATAGAGCAATAAATAATTTATAGCAGGAAGGCGTTTGATTATCAGACGCCTTCTTCATTTTAAACCCTCTTAGATTGTGTAACTTTCCGGTAGTATCCTGGAGCTATGAGGTGTGGAGGGTTTTTTACTTTAGTAGTACTTCTGTTGTGTGTGGCTTTTGCCGAAGCTCAAGACACAACCCGTTTAAAAACGAACGATTCTACCAATGAAAACAGTGTAGCGAATCAGGTGCGGAGCGCCATTACCCGCATACCCCGTGCGGATACACTCATCAACGTAAAAAGCGAAGACTACTTTAAACCCTTTGAAGGAAAAATCATTCGCAAAATCCTAATCGACAAACTTGGTTTTGACCGCACCGTACAAGATACAACCCAGAGATTTAAAACTACTGTTGCTAACGTGGGCAATTGGCTTCACAATGATACCAAGGCCTGGGTTGTTCGCGATAATATTTTCCTGCGTGAAGGCAAACCGCTAAATCCCTATCGCGTTGCAGATAATGAGCGCTACTTACGCGACCTGGATTTTATACTCGACTCAAGAATTTTTGTGGTGCCCGTTTCAGAAACCAGCGACTCGGTGGATTTACTAGTGCTGACGCGCGATGTATTTAGTCTCGGAGCTTCGTTTTATCCACGCACTTCAACCGATTATCGATTCAAAGTGCAAGAGGCAAACCTTGCGGGTATGGGCCAGCGGTTGCAGGTAACGGGTATTTATAACTACGACCGGATTCCGCATACCGGCAAAGAGATTCTATATCAAAAAACAAATCTCTTTGGAAGTTTTGTTAATGCTACCGTTGCGTATACCGAAATCAATACAGGCCGAAGTGTGGGCGAAGAAAATGAAAGCGCCTATTACTTAAGATTAGACAGGCCGTTGTTCCAACCTTTTGCACGCTGGGCCGGAGCAGCCGAACTAAGTCGCAACTGGTCGCGCAATGCATTCAATGAAGAAGATTCCTTATTTGCACACTACGATTACAGCATTAAAGATTTATGGGCAGGCTATTCGTTTGGTCACAGTAAATTGCCGAACTCACTTACCGAAAACCGAAATCGTAAATTCATTGCGGTTCGCGCCTTTGAAGAATACTTTCGCGAAACCCCAACTAACTATATCCCATCGCGCAATCAACTTACGTATGCCGATCGCACAACTGCGCTGGGTCAGCTTACTTTTTTCAGACAAGACTTTTACAAAACCCGCTATGTGGCAGGCTTTGGTCGCACCGAAGATATTCCTTATGGATATCGGATTTCCTTTACAGGCGGTTGGGAAAGACAACTGGGAAAGCAAAGACCTTATACCGGGGCCGAACTGTTGTGGAGTGTTGTTCATAAAAATGGCACCTTCTATACATATGGTATGAAGCTTGGCAATTACTGGAGTGATGATCTGATTGAAGATGCCCTTGCACAACTTTTCTTCAATCGATACAGCCGGCTATATATTTTAGGAAGTAGCAAAGTTCGTAATGAAATAGAAGTAGGATACTCAACGCAAATCAATCAGGTACTTAAAAGACAACTTGATATTCGAGATGGTAATGGTATCAGAGGATTCAGGCCCGATAGTCTGGCTGGCGCGAAGCGTCTGATGTTCCGCACAGAATCAGTTATTTATACACGCTGGAAAGTACTGGGCTTTAAACTCGCTCCGGTAGCGCGGATTGATCTTGCATATCTTGGTGAAGAGAATCAGCCGCTGCTTCGAAAAGAAAATTTCTTCTCTGGTTTTTCAGCAGCCTTACGGGCGCGCAACGAAAACCTGATCTTCAACACCGTGGAAGCGCGCATCTATTATTTTCCAACTACTGTAGAAGGCATCGATAATGTTCGGGTAGAATTTCGGGCCAATTTCAGAATCAAGTATCCCACCAACCTGGTTACAGCACCTGCCACCGTGTATGATCCTTAGTTTGAAGTCTATGGTTAATTACCTAAGGTGGCTCCTAAGGAGCCAATCAAAAATTTAATGGAAATTCTATAAACAGGTCGCTCCTCCGGAGCACATATAAATCGAACAAAGAACTTAAAAAAATTCCCTCGATACGCTGGATAATAATCATTGATTTACTATTACACTTAATCTTAGCTCCGGACCAACGACCTGCGGAGAAAAATTAGATAAAGGTGAACCGGAGAAGTTTATCAGTTAATGACGTAACTACTGATAACTAAGCTTTCTTTTATCTCAATGCACACCCGTATTTATCTATTCAATGAAGTTCATTACACCCAAATCGAGAAATACTACCATCTCAATACATCTAAGTGTGATATATCAGAAGATAGATCTTAATCCTATATCCCGCTCCGGAGCGTATAAAAAAATATATAATGTGACACAGAAGGTTTCTCAAATAATAGTTTTCAGCATATTATCTATCAGATGGAGTTCTATATATTAAGTACCGAAATATAGATAACCCGATATTCCGCTCCGGAGGAGCACCCTGTCTATAGAAAA
>DAOOCD010000166.1:0-8155 GCA_035408225.1 Cyclobacteriaceae bacterium
CATTCAGGCACCAAAAATATTGATACACGGTGGAGGCAAGATTGCTACCAAATTAGGTGAACAACTCGGCATCGAATCGCACTATGTAAAAGGAAGGAGAATTACCGATTCACAAACGCTGGACCTTGTTACGATGGTTTATGGCGGGCTGGTGAATAAACAAATTGTAGCCCAACTGCAATCGCTTCATTGCAACGCCATGGGCGTAACAGGTGCCGATGGTAATCTGATTAAAGCTGTTAAGCGTCCGGTGGGAGAAGTCGATTATGGCTTTGTGGGGGATATCACTCCAGACAGTGTGAACAGTACCCTTTTGTATTTTTTATTAAAACAAAACGTTATTCCGATTTTCGCACCGCTTACGCATGCCAACGGGGTAATGCTTAACACCAATGCAGATACGATTGCTTCTGTATTGGCGATATCACTCAGCAAACACTTTGACGTCCGCTTAATTTTCTGTTTCGAAAAACAAGGCGTACTTATGGATGTAAATAAAGAAGATTCGGTCATTCGTAACCTCAATCTCTCATTATATAAAGAGTTATTGGCGAAAGGTGCTTTTCACGATGGCATTTTGCCTAAACTTGAAAATGCATTCAATGCAATTCAATCCGGAGTGAAAGAAGTATTGATCGGTGAGCATACCAACCTTCTGGCAAACACCAGTTACGAAACAAAAGGTACCCTTATTACGCAATCATGAAGGAGCACTTGCCCCATATTGCAATAGGCTTACTCCAACAGTTGATTTCCATCCCTTCATTCAGCAAAGAAGAGGAAAAAACAGCCAATTTGTTGATGAGTTTTTTTAAGCATCATGGCATGGAGGCAATTCGAAAAGGAAATAATGTATGGTCAATAAATAAATTCTTTGATCCTACCAAGCCTACCATCCTGCTTAACTCACATCACGACACTGTAAAACCTAATCCTGCTTACACCCGCAATCCATTTTCAGCTGATGTAGAAGATGGAAAACTTTATGGACTGGGCAGCAACGATGCCGGTGGTCCCCTCGTGTCATTGATCATGACCTACTTCTATTTCTACAATGAGCAGAACCTGAAGTATAACCTGGTAATTGCTGCTACAGCAGAGGAAGAAATTTCAGGGACTAATGGTATTGAACTGATCTGGAATGACCTTCCTAAAATTGACTTCGCTATTGTAGGCGAACCAACACTAACCGACATTGCAGTTGCCGAAAAAGGTCTACTGGTATTGGATTGTAATGCAAAGGGTAAAGCCGGGCACGCAGCACGCGAGGAAGGCGTGAACGCCATCTATGAATCCATGAAAGACATAGAATGGTTTCGTACCTATCAGTTTCCAAAAATCTCTGATTCTTTGGGGAAAGTAAAAATGTCTGTAACAGTTATACATGCTGGTCAGGCACACAATCAGGTGCCTGCTGAATGTAAATTTACAGTTGATGTACGCGTAACAGATTCCTATACACTTGAGGAAGTATTGGATATTATCAATCACCATGTTTCCTGCGAAGTAATGCCCCGCTCCCTTCGCTTACGATCATCAGGGATTTCTGAAGATCATCCTTTTGTGACCGCTGGAAAGTCAATGGGCAAAAAGCTTTATGGCTCGCCCACGACATCTGATCAGGCATTAATTCCGGCAGATTCTATAAAGATGGGACCGGGTGATTCTGCGCGATCACACAGCGCTGATGAATTTATCTATGTGAATGAAATCGAAGCCGGAATAGATTCATACATCACACTTCTTGAAAAAATAATCTTATGAACGACCGTGTACGCATTCTAAAAACAGAAATTCTTTCTGATAACTGGTACACATTAAAAAAGTTAACGTATGACTATTTGCGTAAGAATGGAACCTGGACGCAGCAAAATCGTGAGGCTTATGACCGCGGGAATGGTGCTACGATCTTACTCTACAATAAAGTGACCAAAACAGTTATCCTAACTCGTCAGTTTCGGCTCCCCACATTTATCAATGGAAATCCGGATGGAATGTTGATTGAGACCTGTGCAGGTTTATTAGATCAGGATAATGCCGAAGATGCCATTCGCAGAGAAACTGAAGAAGAAACCGGCTTTATCCTCAAAGATGTAAAGAAGATTTTTGAGGCCTACATGTCGCCTGGGTCGGTTACTGAAATACTATATTTTTTTATTGCGGAATATTCGAGAGATATGCAAACCTCTTCGGGAGGCGGAGTGGACAGCGAAGAAATTGAAGTACTGGAACTGCCCTTCGCAAAAGCGTTACAGATGATGGAAACCGGAGAAATCAAAGATGGTAAAACCATTATGCTGCTCCAATACCTTAAACTTCACAGTATTTTATAAACTTCATGTAACTTAGAGCCATCATGTCTTGGCGGTTCACAAAGCTTTTGGAACCGTAAAGACAGGTTCAACAAGATCAATACCTATGAAACTATGGAGTAAAGATAAAGAATCATTGAAGGAAGTAACCGACTTCACGACCGGACAGGATAATGTACTGGATTTACACTTAGCTCCATTTGATGTACTGGGCTCACTGGCGCACATTATTATGCTTGAGTCGATTGGTCTCCTTACGAAAGAAGAACTTTCCCTATTGACCAAAGAGTTAAAAATCATTTATGCTCAGGTTACTTCAGGTGATTTCAAAATTGAAGCCGGTGTTGAAGACATTCATTCACAAGTAGAATTAATGTTGACACGAAAATTAGGTGATGTAGGAAAAAAAATTCATAGCGGTCGGTCTCGCAATGATCAGGTGCTGGTAGACATTAAGCTTTTCTTAAGAAATGAAATTGAAGAGTTAGTTAAACAAATTGAATCGCTCTTTCAATTATTGATCTCAAAAAGTGAAGAACACAAAAATAACCTATTACCAGGATACACACACCTGCAATTAGCAATGCCTTCTTCTTTTGGTTTGTGGTTTGGTGCTTATGCCGAAAGCCTTGTGGATGACACGATCACACTTCAGTCTGCATATCGCATTGTAAATAAAAATCCGTTGGGATCAGCCGCTGGTTACGGTTCTTCTTTCCCACTTAATCGAACACTCACTACACAATTACTGGGGTTCTCAGATTTGAATTACAATGTAGTGTACGCACAGATGGGCCGTGGTAAGACTGAGCGTATTATGGCCCAGGCCATGAGTAATGTAGCCGCCACGCTGGGAAAATTAGCGATGGATGCCACGTTGTTCTTAAATCAAAACTTCAGTTTCATTTCCTTTCCGGATGAATTGACGACAGGCTCAAGCATCATGCCTCACAAAAAAAACCCGGATGTCTTTGAACTCATCCGCGCCAAGTGCAATGCATTGCAAGCGCTGCCCAATGAACTTACGTTACTTACCTCCAATCTTCCTTCTGGCTATCACCGCGATTTACAGTTGGTAAAGGAGAAATTATTTCCGGCCATCAATACCTTGAAAGATTGTTTGCGCATGACTCACCTGATGATTTCCGCTATTCTGGTAAAGGAGAATATCCTGAATGACGAAAAATACAAATACCTTTTTAGTGTAGAGGAAGTAAATAAACTGGTGCTATCGGGAATACCCTTCCGGGATGCCTATAAAAAAGTAGGAAGGGATATCGAACACGGCAAGTTCACGTACTCCACGAACGTTCAACACACACATGAGGGGAGTATTGGGAACCTGATGAATGAGCACGTGAAGGAAAATTTCAAAAACGTATTAACTGGTTTTCAATTTGAAAAGACTACAACGGCCATTAACCACTTACTGAAGAACTAATCATACATGAAGCCTGAACTAATTCTCTCGGTTATACTGGGTATTTCCATCATCAGTTATTTGTTCGATCAGATTCTTGATTACGTTAACCTGAAGGCGCAACGCAAAGACATTCCTGCCGAAGTTGAAGGCTTCTATAACAAAGAGAAATATCAGAAATCGCTCGACTATCAAAAAGACCAAACTCGATTTTCATTTATCACAGCCGGATTTAGTTTCCTGATCTCATTGGGCATGTTGGTTTTTGGTGGATTTGGATGGCTGGATGGGTTCCTGCGGCCATTCCTTAGCAATGAAATCATACTTGCCCTGGTTTTCTTTGGTACGATCATGATTATCTCCGACATTCTGACAATTCCTTTTCAATGGTATAGCACCTTCGTGATTGAAGAAAAATACGGGTTTAATAAAACTACCGTCAAAACGTTTATTACCGATAAACTTAAAGGTTATTTATTAGGGGCCCTGATTGGAGGTACATTGCTGGCTATATTAATCTATCTGGTTAATTCCATCGGACCCAATTTCTGGATTTGGTTTGGTCTACTCGCTGCGGCTTTCACCCTCTTTGTAAACATGTTTTACACTTCACTGATCTTGCCATTATTCAACAAACTTACTCCGTTGGACGAAGGTGAATTAAAGACCACCATCGAAGGTTTTGCTAAAAAGGTAAACTTTCCGCTCGACAATGTTTTTGTTATGGATGGCTCCAAACGATCTGCGAAAGCGAATGCCTTTTTCTCAGGTATAGGTAAAAAGAAAAAGATTGTTCTTTATGATACCCTTATCAATAATCACTCTACCGAAGAATTAGTGGCAGTACTGGCGCATGAAGTCGGCCATTTTAAGAAGAAACACATCATCATGAGCTATCTCATTTCCATCATTCAGATATTTTTTGTGCTGTTTATCCTTTCAAAAATGGTATTCAATGAAAACCTTTCTATTGCGTTGGGAGGAAATCAACAAGCTATTCATCTTAACCTGATTGCTTTTGGCATTCTCTTCTCCCCGATTTCCGCAATCACCGGCTTGCTGATGAGCATGCTGAGTCGCAAGAATGAATTTGAGGCTGATGCCTACGCCAAAGAAACGTTTGACGGTAAGGCGTTATCCAATGCGCTGAAAAAGCTTTCGGTAGACTCACTCAGCAATTTATATCCACATCCTTGGTATGTGTTTTTTCATTATTCGCACCCACCTTTGTTACAACGATTAGATGCATTAAAGTAATTTTGTGTCTTAATTATTCCCGAAACATTTGAATTTTCAATCTGAAGTCTCATATTCGAAACTAATTAAGCGGGAGTAGCTCAGTTGGTAGAGTGTCAGCTTCCCAAGCTGAAAGTCGCGGGTTCGAATCCCGTTTCCCGCTCATTTTAATAGCGTCCTTACTTGATACAGGATAAAACCAATCGCCTTCTTTCGCTTGACTTCCTCCGTGGCTTTATCATGGTTTTACTTGCCTTAGAGAGTACACATCTTTACGATAATCTTTTCGAACTCACAGAGGACAATATAGTTCAAAATTTCTTTCTGCAATTCTTTCACCATCCCTGGAACGGACTTCGATTTTGGGATTTGATTCAACCGGGCTTCATGTTTATCGCGGGGACTGCAATGGCTTTTTCTCTTCATCGACAAAATGAAGCCGGTGCCCTATGGAAAGATCAGTTCACCAAAACACTGAAGCGAAGTGGCTGGCTTTTTTTCTGGGGTGTGCTCGATTATGCCGTGCGGCCTCATGGACTATCATTTGAACTTTGGGATGTACTCACACAACTTTCATTCACTACGTTGATGGCCTTCCTGATTTTCAGATGGTCGGCAACGAACCAGATCCTGATAAGTGTTGGCTTATTGTTGTTAACAGAAGTATTGTATCGGTTTGTGAACATCCCAGGATTTGATCAACCCTTTACGGATCAATATAATTTTGGAAACTTCATGGACCTGGTGTTGATGAATAAGATAAACTCCGATGGTTGGGTCGCGATCAATTGCATTCCCACAGCTGCTCACACAATCTGGGGTGCAGTGGCCGGAAAACTTTTGCTTAGTGCCTTAGATGATAATAAGAAAATTAAATACCTGGTAGTAGCCGGTGTAGTTTGTTTGATAACAGGATATGTGATGGACTGGACGATCACGCCTATTATTAAACGCATTGCCACCAGTTCATTTACACTTACATCCGGAGGCTGGTGCCTTCTTGCGCTTGCCACTTGTTACTGGTGGATCGATCTTAAAAATCACCGGAAGCACCTTGCTTTTTTTATCATTGTAGGGATGAATTCCATTTTTATTTATCTGTTTTTCGAAATCGTAGGTCACAGGTGGTTTAATGAATATGCAGGTGCAATCTCAAATGGACTGATGGGCATAGTCAATACTCCGCATGCATTAATGCTGATAGTTACTCCCCTCTTCATTTTTGCCCTGGAGTGGGGACTTTGTTACTTCCTGTACCGCAAGAAGATTTTCTTCAAGCTTTAATCACGACTGATTCAATTGGAAATTGGATTTTGATCCTTGAATTTCTAATTTGGAATCAAATTAAGCGGGAGTAGCTCAGTTGGTAGACTGTCAGCTTCCCAAGCTGACAGTTGCGGGTTCGAATCCCGTTTCCCGCTCATGTAACCAAACTAACAAAGTATTGTATTGAAATATAAGTGTCTCTCAAATCTAGTTTTTATGCTAATTTCAATTTTAAGATTTTCTTGCAGGCTACATCTCCATGTATTAATTTTAGTGTCACTCGTCTTACTTATGATAAGTGGGACCTCCTTTGACTCCACAAGTAAAATAGATGACTTTCACTCTGCACGTCCTTCTCTAATTACGTGGATTGATACGGTCAATGTTTTGATCATGGACAGAAGCCTTACAGCCAAAGGAACATATAACAGCGCCCGCAGTTTACAAATTATTCCAGACTCTTCAAATGGCTATATTAAATGTGATTGGCATATTCTTTCACAAGCTAAGGAACGTGGTTGGAAGTTCGGGTTTATAGGTGCAAATGACGTCAGTTCCGTTGGAAATATAATGATGTCAGTCAACTTTTTGGCTAACACCAACACTGACGTTTATGAAGGTGTTACTTACCAAACAACAATTAGTGGTGGAACTGCTATTCAAAAGCCAGGCGTACAACATAGATGGAGAGTTGACAGATCATCCAAGAAAATATATTATGAAACTTCTATTGATGGAAGCTTTTGGACCCTTAGAGCAACATCAAGGAGATATGTATCAGGAGAATTGAGAGCGGGGTTTTACGGGAATGAATCAGGTAAAATGGTGATTAATGCTACGATTCAATCTGATTTAGGATTAAAATAATAGAACATATGCTAGTCAGCTTTCTAATTTTTATATACCTGACCTATACTAACAGGATTAAAGTCTATTGAGAGTGTTTTAGTTGAATCCTATATTAACTTGAATGAACTCAACCTAAGAAAATAATTCAGTAAAGTCTTCCAAACTTACCAGAGGAGTTATTTCCTGAGAATCTTTCTGATCGTGTATGTTTGCCGACAAAATAAATCATTTTCATGTAATCCTATTAGCTATATTAATACTGGTTTAAGTTCATGGAGTTTTAAATGAGAGCATTTCGATCTTTTTCATCCCACCATTGGGTAATTTTATCATTCGCATTTATTACTATTCTTAGTTATATAAGTGTTAAGGTGCCACCTAAAGTATGCTGGCTTGCTAGCATAGCTGGTCAACTGATCCCGATTTTCGTCATCATTCAAACTATTGCGCTTATTGTTTTAGTGATCCTAAAAAAGGAGTCCTTCATAATTCCATTTCTTATACTTATAATTGGTTGGTCTTTTGTTGCAAAATCATTTTCATTAAATGCAAACAATCTGCCAACGATTACTTCAATTCGTATTTTGAGTTTTAACACCAAACTTTTCAGAAAACCAAAAACCTATAGCGAATTTTCCACCGATCTAATTAAATGGGTATCCAATGATAGTTCCGACATAAAATGCCTTCAGGAATACAGCACTAATTCTAAATGGCCGTTGCTTGACGTTACTTCTCAAATAAATAAAAAAGGGTATTCTGGATACATCTTTCGGGCGATGGTTACGGATAGTGATCATAGCCCAGGAATGGCGATCTTCAGTAAATTTGATCTGTTGGATTCCGGCATCGTTTTTCAGGATAAAAATACTTTGAATGCCGCTATTTATGTCGATCTGAACATTGGAGGAAAAACAACCAGAGTGTATAATGTCCACCTGGCTTCTATGAACATCGATTTGAATGAAACTGGTGGATTCGGCAACATTTTACTACTACTAAAGAGATTAAAATATGGGTCAATAAAAAGAATCAGCCAAATAGATACTCTGATTAAACACACTAAATCCTC
>DAOOCD010000167.1:0-8129 GCA_035408225.1 Cyclobacteriaceae bacterium
AGAAAGCCGACTTACGGGTGCAGGCCGGAGAATTTTTTGCCGAGTTGCTGCGCAATGAAGGCAACACAGTAGGACGATTGGATTCAAGATTTAAGGGCGGTAATCAGGATTTACTTTCCCAGTTTGCTGACTACGATCCGCAAAGTTCGGCAATCAGTCCTGCCTATACCGCTGGCTTCATGCACTACTTCTATAACGACCTTAAGGTGAACAAGAAACTCTACTACATGACGAGTGCGGGTGGGCGCGAAGGTTTTAAATGGGATTGGAAACACCAGGGTAATATGCGCTGGGGCACTTCTGCAGCTATCAACACCGGCATTGATATGGCTGAAGCTATGAACCAGGATCCCAATGTAAAGGTGTTGATCTTAAACGGCTACTATGACATTGCTACTGTGTTTTATGGTGTTGAACACACGATTGATCATCTTGGGCTAACCACTGAATTGCGAAATAATATTATCATGAAATATTACGAAGCCGGGCATATGATGTACACCCACCAGCCTTCGCTCGAAAAATTCAGGAAAGATGTTTCTGAGTTTATTCTTTCAACTTCGAAGTAGTAGACTTACCCTTTTATATTTACGCTTAACGGTTGTGATTATGCGTCTGGAGTTAAGGACCAACTGCATTTTTAAAATGGTCCGAGCCTCCGGCTCTCTTTTTTGTTTTATAGCGTTAGGGGATGGACTAAAGTCCATCCTTAATAAATAGAATAAGCCTACGGCTCTATATCGGATTTAGTGAATTGACGAGTTCCGGAGGAACGGAACATATAAAATTCATATTAATTGTTTGATCAAAGATTGAAATTATCGTGTGCGACATGAGAAGAAGATTTGCCTGCATAAAGCCGGTAAGACAGCAGTAAATCTATTGTTAAAATTCACCCGAGATAATTTGCATCAGTTCGATGCGCTCACCATCGGGGCCGCCAACAAAGGCTTGTTTCGCTTCAATACCTTTGGCTTTTACTTTTCTGACTGGCAATAATTCTTTGGCTCCCGCATCCATCGCGCGCTTATAGGCTGCATCAATATCCTTTACGTCTACACCTACATGTTGAAATAAAAAAGCTGTTGGTCGACTGCTGGTATCAGCAGCGTGTTCTGCAAGCTCAAATACGAAATCCTGGCCCGGAAATTTGAGAAAAGCCATCGTAACGGCTCTTATCACTTCTGTTGAATCGGGTTGTACAGCTATCAGCGTATCCAATCTATTGGTTACTTTAAGATCGAAGGCTCGCGTATAGAAGTCTATTGAGTTTTCAAGGTTAGAGACATACAGCATAACGTGGTTGATGCGTGGCGAGAGCGCTTGATGCGGATGGGTGTCGGTGCTGCACGACATAGTTAATACAATTATGAGGCTAAGTAATGTTGTCTTGAATTTCATTTGAATACGGGTATAATAAAGGTAATGAGTCAACATTGGGTAAATCAAAATGAGTTTATCACTTGCTTTTAAGTTGTTGAACGATCCAACCTGTCATCTTTTCATTTTGCTCAGGAAATGTCCAGTGACCTGTTTCCAGCGCAAGGTATAATGTCTTGGGTGCCGTGATCACATTGTAGGCTGCATACATTGATGTGGGCGGACAAGTCTCATCATTATAACCCCACGAATACATGCCCGGCACTTTCAGTTGGCGTGCAAAGTTTACAACATCATAGTATCCTGTCGTTTCAATTTTCTCCTTTGAGTTATTATTGGGAAGATTTTCTTTGTTAAAGAGATGTGGCCAGCCACCTGCGCGGCCGTTCAAATAGCCCGTTAAATCAGAAAGAGCTGGATAGAATGCCGCAAGATATTTCACGCGTGAATCCAGCGCTGCAGTAATGATGGACAAAGCACCACCCTGACTGCCACCAGTTACACCAAGGTGAACGCCATCAAACTGGGGAAGGCTGGCTAAAAAATCGTTAGCCCGTACACAGCCCATGTAAACTCTTTTATAATAGTACAGGTCTTTATTCTCCAGGTTAAAATACCAATACCCATTCAAAGCACCAGCCATCAGGTTATTATAAACTGAGACATCCATGTTAACCGGAATTCCGTGAATGCCGATCATTAGGGTAATGATTCCCTTCTCTGCATTGGCGATGTCGCCATTGTACGGACGGATACCTGCACCCGGCACGTGCAACAAGGCCGGATACTTTCCTTCCTTCTTGGGAACGCAAAGAATGCCATACAAGCGCGCACCTATTCTGTAGTTCTGTAGGTTAACATGATATACATTCACATTCTCAGTGCATCGGTCGGGGAGAAGTGTCATTCGGGCATCCAATGGAATTTTAGCGAGGTCAGCTTTTGCATTGTCCCAAAACGTTGTGAAGTCCTTCGGATTTATCGCAGTAGGTTTAATGGATAATGGATCAATCCCAGCCGTACCCAGGCCCCGGTATCCTTTGCCTTCATAGAATGCAGTGGCAATGCATTGCAGGAATCCGGAATTTTTTAGGGTGTAGGAGGGCAATGCTAATGTTCCCGTTGCCAGAACCAGCGAGTCCTTTTTAACGGGTTCCATTTTTTCAGGCCCTACCTGATATTTAATAGTAACGTTTTTTAATGGATTGCCATCCTTTAATACGGTTATGTTAAATTTCACTGGTTCATTGACCTTATAGAGCCAATCCGTGTGATCCGGGGCCACAATCACTTTAACGAAGGAGGTGGAAGGTTGGGCAGCAACCTGATGAAAGGGAAGTAAGACAACGACAAGGATGAAGGCGCTGAGTTTTTTCATAGGGTTAGTTCATAGTTGAGTAGTTACTTAATAAAGATAATGAAAAGATAAAGACTTGTCTGCCGAAGCTCTGTAGGCAGATGTCGTATTCGAAACCGGGAACTGTCTTCCGATCTGTTCGTCCGATACAATTAAAGGTGTAAGCACCTGCAGTTTCTTTCACTTCATGAGAATTCTATTTATTTCTCTACCTTAGACTTCACTCCAATTCTGAATTTGTAAATCAAAACATAGAATCTCATGAGAATTATTTCAATCCTGTTGATATTTTGTTCCCACCTCTGCCTGGCGCAACAACAAGGTTATTATCGCATGCCTGCTATTCATGGGAAGCAGGTATTGTTCACGGCAGAAGGGGATCTATGGAAATATGATCTCACCAGTACGCAAACAACCCGGCTCACCACTCATCACGGCATGGAGTCGGACCCGGTGTTTAGTCCCGATGGTAAGCAAATTGTTTTTACCGGGGAATGGGAAGGGAGCGCAGAACTTTATCTGATTGCGAATACCGGGGGTGTTCCCAAGCGATTAACCTACTGCAATAGCTGGGAGGTGAAAGCGATTAGCTGGGTAGCGGATGGAAAGATTTTATACACCACACGAAGCGAAAGTCCATTAATAGACACTCAGTTGGCGAAGCTGGATCCACAAACGCTACACAGCGAAGTGATTCCATTGGCACAGGCGGCCGATGGGGCTTTTGATGCCCAAGGCACCTTATACTTCACCCGCTTTGCTTTTCAGGGAAGTCATACCAAACGATACAAAGGAGGTACTGCTCAAACTATTTGGAAGTTTGGCGGCAATGCACCATCGGTGTGCATCACGTGCGATTATACGGGCACCAGCCGGGAAGCGATGTTATATAAAGACCGCATTTACTTCGCCACGGACCGCGATGGAACTATGAATATCTGGTCGATGAATACCGGGGGTAAAGATCTGAAGCAACATACATTTTCCAGCGGCTGGGATGTAATGTCGCCTTACCTGCACGAATCTAAAATTGTATATCAAAAAGGAGCTGACATTGGACTTTATGACATTGATAAAAACGAAGACATCATTCTAGCCATCTCCATTCAATCCGACTTTGATCAGCGTGCTTCCCGTTGGATTAAAAACCCAGCTGATCAAATTTCTTATTGGGAGGTTTCACCGGGTGGAAAATTCATTTCACTTATTTCACGAGGAAGATTATTTGTCAGTCCGGCCAATGGAAGCCGTTGGGTAGAGCTGACGCGTAAAAGCGGGGTGCGTTACAAGCAGGTAGCGTTTCTGGATGAAAAGACAGTCGTGTATTTATCCGATGAAAGTGGGGAGTATGAAATCTGGAAGGCTCAGGCTGATGGCAGTGGAAGCCCACAACAACTCACCAAAAATTCAAAGGTGCTGATCACTGATCTGTATAGTTCACCCAATGGAAAGTACATCGCTTATGCTGATAAGGATCTCAAATTGACATTATACTCGGTGGAAGATGGCGTAACCAAATTGATTGAGCAAAATGAGAATGGCTATGCCGGTACAGTGGCCTGGATGAAAGATGGTAATTATTTGACCTATGAATCTGTTGAAGACAATTTGAATGTAGTACTGAAGTCTTATCATATTCCTACGGGGAAAATCCAGGCTATCACCACCAATCGCCTGAACAGTTACAATAGTCAATTCACACCTGATTTAAAGTGGCTTTACTTTGTTTCGGAAAGAAACTTGAATAGTGCAGTTGGATCACCCTGGGGGTCGCGGCAACCGGAGCCTTATTATGATAAGGTGGCAAAGATGTATGCACTCTCCCTGGATACAAGTCAATCCTTTCCTTTTCTGCAACCAGACGGATGGACTGAAGAAAAAAAAGCTGAAGAGAAATCAGAAGAGAAGAAAGTAGTGAGTTCAAAAACTAAAAAGGAAACTAAAACCACACCGGTTGCGATCACGATTGATTGGAGTACTGCAGCTAAAAGACTCTATGAAATTCCAGTATCTGGGAAGAATATTCTTCGGATGCGGGTAGCTGAGAAACACATCTATTGGACTGAAATGGAAGCCAATCAATATGATAAGCAAAAGTTGTATGCCTTAAAGATTGGTTTTGATAAGAAACTGGAACCCACCCTGGTAGCAGAAGATATTACTGGCTATGATTTGTCGCCCGATAAAAAGAAAGTAGTCATTGACAAGAAAGGCGCACTTTATATAGCCGAAGCTGATGGAAGTAAGGCCGATTTGGAAAAAATCAAACTCGACCTATCCAACTGGTCGTTTCAATTTGATCCAGTGGATGACTGGAAGCAGATGTTCAATGACGCCTGGCGCATGGAGCGCGATTATTTCTATGATCGAAATTTGCATGGCGTTGATTGGCCAGCGGTACGTAAGCGCTATGAAACTCTGTTGCCGCGAGTGACTGATCGATTTGAATTGGATGACCTCGTTGCACAAATGGTTTCTGAACTTTCAGCGCTTCACACGTTTGTATATGGTGGAGATCAACGTAAACTTCCGGTTGAGATTCCTATGGCGTGCCTGGGGGCAAAGCTAGAAATAGATGCTTCGGGAAAAGGCTATAAGATTGCTCATATCTACCAGGGAGATCCCGATTATCCGGAAAGCCTTTCACCACTCATGGCTCCTCATTTAAAAATCCAGAATGGAGATGTGTTGCTCAAGATTGATGATCAACCTGTGGAAAATCCGGTAAGTCTTAATCAGGCACTTACGAACAAAGTGAAAGTATGGGTTAAGCTGACAGTTAAAAATTCAAAAGGCGAAGTATTCGATCAATTGGTAAAGCCTATTTCGGAATGGGATGAAATCAACCTCCGATATGCTGAGTGGGAGTATACCCGTAGGTTGGAAGTAGAGCAAAAGACCTCGGCACAAGTTGGCTACATTCATTTGCGGGCGATGACTCAAGGAGATATGGATGACTTTGTAAAACAGTTTTATCCAATCTTTAATCGCGGTGGACTCATTCTGGATGTGCGACATAATGGTGGGGGCAATATTGACAGTTGGGTCCTGGAAAAACTAATGCGTAAAGCATGGTTCTATTGGCAACCTCGTGTTGGAAAACCGTATTGGAATATGCAATATGCTTTTCGCGGACACCTGGTCGTGTTGTGTGATGAGAGCACGGGATCAGATGGTGAAGCAGTTACAGAAGGTATACGCGCATTAAAACTCGGTACTATAATCGGTACCCGAACCTGGGGTGGTGAGATCTGGCTTACCAGTAGTAATCGATTAGTGGATGGAGGAGTTGCGACTGCAGCCGAGTTTGGGGTTTATGCTGATGGAAAATGGTTGATCGAAGGGCATGGTGTTGATCCGGATATTGTTGTGGACAATGAGCCGTATGCAACTTTCCAGGGAAAGGATTTGCAGTTGGAAGCAGCGATAAAATTCTTACAAGATAAACTGGTGAAAGAACCTGTTATCGTACCGAAAGCTCCAGCCTACCCAGATAAGAGTTTTAAGTATAAGGAGTGATGAAGAATATTTTTGTTTGGATAACAATAGTAATTACCTCTTGTGCGACTGACAGAGCAAAGAAATCCGAGCTTGTCTTTCCTTCGGACATTATCAATTTTTATGCATACTCAAAAAACCCGGTGTTCTCTGGCACCGGCACGCAAACGTGGGATGAACAAATTCGTGAGCGCGGATACATCCTGCGCGAAGATTCAACCTATCATCTTTGGTACACGGGTTTCCGCGATACGGTAGGGGCGACCTTGTACCTGGGCTATGCCACTTCTACCGATGGAATCTCATTTAAACGATACGAAGGAAATCCAATCTTTGCCGAAAGTTGGGTGGAAGATATGATTGTGGTTAAGTCCGATAGTTTGTATTACATGTTTGCCGAAGGTAAAAATGATATCGCCCACATGATGACCTCAACCGATCGGATTAATTGGTCTGACCAGGGAGCCCTGGATATAAGAACCACGAATGGTGAAAAGCTTAGTAAAGGTCCGTACGGAACTCCTACTGCCTGGGTTGAAAATAATTTATGGTACTTGTTCTATGAACGAAATGACGAAGGAATTTGGGTGGCAACTTCGGATGATTTGAAAACGTGGGTCAACATCCAGGATGAACCTGTGATCCGAAAAGGGCCGGAGGCGTATGACAAATTTGGAGTGGCTTTAAACCAGATCGTAAAGCATGAAGGCGTGTACTATGGCTACTATCACGGAACGGCTTTTGAAGACTGGCATGAGTGGAGTACAAACGTTGCAGCATCTACCGATTTGATTCATTGGACAAAATATGAATTGAACCCGATCATGAAGGAAAATAAATCCAGTGGCATCCTGGTTTATGATGGAATCCACTTTCGGCTGTACACCATGCATCCCGAAGTGGTGCTTCATTTTCCTGATCAGAATCACTAAGCTATAAGCGTAACCAGCCTGCTGGCGGGTGTCGTACACGTAGCCGGTGTTTGAGAAAGTATAAGATTTATTTTCAAGTATTTAAAAATGGGCCGAGCCTCTGGCTCTTTTTGTTTTGTTATGCAGGGATGGATTGAAGTCCATCCTTAATAAATAGAACGAGCCTCTGGCTCTCTTTCGGTATTGATACATAACAAGTTCCGGAGGAACAGTTCATTTACTAGCAACGGACTTTAGTCCGTTGGTTGGTCGGTTGTTATAAATTAAATCAAGTTCCGTTAGGAACGGGTCATATAAAATTCATGTTAGTTGAGAGTTTCACGATTGAGATTCGTTGTGCATAGGTAATGGAAACCGGCAGGTGTCGAATCTGTTCGACTCCTCCGGAGTCGATTTAAATTCTGGTTTAATCCTATAAACGTCTGATGCCTTCGGCATCTATTTTAATCACCTTGGTAAGCATTTAAGATTGCATTCCATTAAAACCACTTGATCGTCATATCAATCAACTTTTGCTTTGCTTCCGTATAGGGTGGCACCATCAGATCCAACCCGCTCAGGGGTGACCATTGTTTTAACACTGCACGCGGATTGGAGAACTCTTCGAAACCAAAGAAGCCATTTCCCTTCCCAATGCCACTATTGTTTGATCCGCCAAACGGAAGATTGTTATTGAAAAAGTGAATGGCGCTATGATTAACACAGGTCGCTCCTGCACGGGTATTGTTAATAATCCGGTCTACATTTTTATTACTCTTACTGTAGATGTACAAGGCCAGCGGTTTTTCCTTTGCATTGATTTTATCAATCACTTCCTGTAGATCGTTATAGACAATGAATGGCAGAATAGGTCCGAAAATTTCTTTCTCCCACATATCTGAATCCTCTGCAATGTTTGTCATGATGGTGGGCCCAAAGTAATCCTGTGCTGAATCTGTTTTACCACCATATTCGACTATAGC
>DAOOCD010000168.1:0-8087 GCA_035408225.1 Cyclobacteriaceae bacterium
AAGTAAAAGATCAACTCGTTGTTCTTACTCTATCAAAAATGCCAGTAACGGATGCTGACCTAAGCATTATTGGGCAGTTTAAGAATCTTGAAAAGCTTAACCTCAATTTTACGTCTATCAAGGGAAGCGGACTTATTAATCTTAAATCATTAACTAATCTTAAGCATGTTTCCTTGTCTGGAACTAAAGTGACCAAAGATGCTTTGAAGGAGATTTTATCATTACCTGAACTTACTGAAGTCTTTATCTGGAATACGGCTATAACAGAATCTGAATTAATTGAATTAGAGAAGACGTACCCAAAAATAAGATTTGTACACACATTATTTAACGATCCGAGTGTCCTTGCTCTAAGCAAACCTATTTTAGTAAATGAGGGTATTCTTAAAAAGGGCGAATTGCTACAATTAAAGCATACCATGCCGGGTGTAACAATCCGTTATTCATTGAATGGTACTTTGCCGGACAGTATTTCAAGCCCAACCTATGAAGCTCCAATCAGTGTAAATGAAACTGTGAAGTTGAAAGCATTGGCTTGTAAGGATGGCTGGTATTGTAGTGATCTTTTGGAAATCACTTGTTATGTAGACGGATATAAACCAACTAAGGTCACCCTGTTAAAACCTGCTGATAAGCAATATCCAGGTGAAGGCGCCAGTAGCCTGACGGATGGAAGAAAAGGATTTATTGATGTGTTGAAGGAGCCGTCCTGGCTGGGTTTTAGGGAGAATGCTTTCGAGGCTGGATTTGATTTTGGAAGGCAACCACCATCAATTCATAAAATTGTCTTGAGTTATGCCGATAATTTAGGAGGCTATATTTTCCCGCCCACAGAAGTAGAAGTGTGGGGTGGAAAAAGTGCGGCAGAAATTAAGTTGATTAATACCATAAAGATTGAACAGCCTACGGGTTACCGCCCACAAAGCATGGACGCAATTGGAGTTTCATTTGACTCATCTAACCATGTATATTATAAAATTGTCGCCAAGCCGGTAAGTAAACTTCCACTTTGGCATGGTGGCAAGGGACAGAAAGGTTGGTTTTTTGTGGATGAAGTGTTTTTTTATTGATTACTTCTCTACCATTAGAAGGAAATCAAGTTCATTTCAAATGGTAGACACATATCATTAATATTTTACTATGAAGCTATTACGATTAATTATCTCAGCGTTCATGTTAATAGTTATTTCCTGTAATCAGAAGATGGGTGATGTAGAGAAGTGGAAAAAGGAAATTACAGATACAGAACTCGCATTCTCTGCTATGGCAAAGACAGAAGGCATTTCTAAAGCCTTCATTACCTATGCTGCTGAGGATGCTGTTTTGCTTAGAAATAATAAGCTGATTAAAGGCAAAGGGGAGTTGAAAGCAAGCTATGAAGGAAATAGTACTTTACAGAAAGTATCTCTTACCTGGGCTCCCGATTTTGTTGATGTTTCTTCTTCAGGCGATTTGGGATACACCTATGGCAGATATGTTTACACAACTGCTGATTCAGTAGGTAACACTCAGACCAACGAAGGCATCTTTCATACCGTGTGGAAACGGCAGTCCGATGGCACCTGGAAGTTTGTGTGGGATTAATTCAGAATTTTCTTGTCACAATATTCCGAGCCATTTGGGGGAAAATAATTCCGTGGAATGGCAACATGAGATACCAATAAACACGTCCCCACAAACCCAGAGGTTGAAATGTGGCTGTCTGAGTTAGCATCTGACTTCCATTGTTTTCTTTTATCCTGAATTCCAACCATGCTTCGCCCGGCAATTTCATTTCTGCATATAACAATAAGCGTCCTGTTTCTTTATCGGCCACTTGCACTCTCCAGAAATCAAGAGCATCACCAGGCTTCAAATCGGCTTCACTTCTGCGTCCTCTTCTCAGCCCTACACCCCCTACCATTTTATCCAGTACACCGCGGATGCGCCACATCCAATTGCCGAAATACCAGCCTCGCTCTCCTCCAATGCTCCACACATTGTCAATCACTTCGTATTTACTTCGCTTAAATTCCACAATTCGTTTGTCGATGAGTACACCATGCTCTGGCACTTTTATATTATCCAGAAAATTGTTACGCATCGTATCTTGCGAAATCGCATCCTTCCAACTGGATACCACATGCTTTTGACTGATCTTATCAAATGCCAGTTGAAGGGCTTCTTGGTAGTGAAAGATTTTTATTGGTACGATTTGCTGAATTCGTATATCATTACAGATCACTTCGTTTTTCATGCTGGCTACCAATGTGCGAGCTAATGAATAGGGTGTGGAGGTAACGAAATACAACCATAGTGAAGATAACTTAGGGGACAACACGGGCACGGTAATAATCCATCTCTTTAACTTTCTGACTTTGGCGTAGCCCAACAACATTTCCTTATAGGTGAGAATATCTGCTCCACCGATGTCAAAGGACTGATTGAGAGCTTCTGGCTTAAGGATTACACCTTGTAAATACTCAATTACATTTCGGACTCCGATCGGTTGACAGCGCGTTTTAAGCCAGCGTGGTGCAATCATTACTGGAAGTTTCTCTACCAGGTCACGGATTATTTCAAATGAAGCACTGCCTGAGCCTATAATGATCGCGGCTCGCAAAACAGTCGCAGGAACCTTCGCTGTCTTTAAAATATCTTCTACATTTTTTCTGGAAAGAAGATGACTGGATAGAGCATCGTCATTGACAATGCCGCTCAGATATATAATTTGTTTTGAAGTGCTTCGGTTGACAAGTTCTACGAAGTTCTTGGCTGAATCCGATTCGATGCGGGTGAAATCTTCATAACTAGAACTCATCGAGTGCACCAGATAATAGGCAACATCAAAATTGGCAGGAGCAGATGCCAGCAAAGATGCATTAGAAAGATCACCTTCAACCACTAAAATTCTCTTCAGATCTTCTTTTGAGAAATCTTCCCAGTCAAATCTACGCTGATCACGCACCAGGCAGATAGCCTCATGACCATCTGCAAGTAATGCCGGAAGCAGTCTTCTGCCAATGTATCCGGTGGAGCCGGTAAGGAGGATTTTCATTTAACTAATAGGTTGTAGCTGATTCTCTCAATAACAAATAGGGCAGAGCAATTGTTTAATGGTCATTTTGCCTGTTTATCATTCAATGTCTTTAATTATTTTGAGTTGGTGAAATACTCAGGAAACATACAATTTAAAATCAATACAGCAGTTTCTTATTTGTAGAACTTTGTGCACTTCTTCCAAAATGAAGAAAACGAATTGAAGTATCCAACTACTTCAGGGTAGATCCAATCTCGTTGATCCTTCATGCCCGGATAATAGTCGAAGGCAGGGTGTTCTTTTGAAATCAGCACATTTTTTCCTAAAGGTGAATTTATGTAGCATTCTTTCAACTCAGAAACTTCACCAATCATCAATTGACAGCTTGGAATGTTAAGCGAAAGGTTAACTATAAACTCAAGTACCTTCTCGCTCACAGGAAATTTTTGAAAGTGCGATGGCTCTAGCAGCAAAATCCGATTGACGTCTTCATTTTTCCGCCAGTGTGGATCCAGGTTGTACGAATTGTATATAAGCGTGGGTTTGTTCGCATCTATGGGTGGTTTAGGCACAGCAGGTAAGGTGGTCTTTAAGCTTAAGTCAACTGTTGCATTCAAAGCATCAGGCACTGGCATGTTATTCAAGGTTTCTGTAGGCCTATCCAGAAATGTATGAATCTGGTTTGTGTTTGTATATCGGTTTATATTCTCCTGATTGCAATAATATTTTTTGGAAGAGAATGTGCCTGCCACCCATTGCCAACTACAGGTGTTGCTGGCCAGGTCGCCATCCAGTAAATGATAGTACATCCACTGTGCCGGTACAGACCAATGAGCTTTGGCTATATTACAGGCGATGCTCGCAACATACATACGCACATGGTTGTGCATATAACCTGTTTTGTAAAAGTCTAGGATCAATTTGTCAACGGCAGTGATTCCAGTCTTTGCACCCACAATCGCTGCAACCATTTGACGATTTACTATATCTGAATGAGGTTGTTTAAGATCTTCAAATAGAGCTTCTCCTTTCACTTGCCATACGCGCTGGAAATATTCCCGCCAGGCAAGTTCCTGTAAAAACTTTTCTATCGTGGCCGGACTATATCCTTTCGCTAACACGTAGTCTTGCACTTGCTTTACGCTAATGACCCCACGCGAAATGTAAGGCGATAAATACGTGACTGCTCCATCAATGAAGTTTCTTGATTTGCAGTATTGAATAGGATTGATCTGGTTGATACGTTCAAGTATGGAGTTGTAATCGGTTGGAAAGGCAATGTCTTTTTCTTCCAGTGCAAAAAAATCATTCATCTTTTACTGATTTTGTTTCCTGAAATTGACTTCTGAAGAGTCGACTTAAATCTTCCTTTTTCTAATTGACTTACAGCCTGGTGCTTGGTTCTTCGCCCATTTGTTCGCTTACGCCACATTTTAAAGCTGCTGTCCTTCATTTGCTTTCGCATAAGGGCTATTACTTCTTTCTCCAATAATCCAAATTGAAGTTCAATCGCCTCAAAGGGTGTCCGATCCTCCCACGCCATTTCAATAATGCGGTCAATGTCTTGTGCTGAGAGTATTTCCGGTTTCATTTTCTGGTTAAATTGTTAGTCTCAACTTGGCTATTCGCTACGGTGGTGGTTTACGAATGTCTTCTAATGTCAGTTTTAACATAATTCCAATTATTTTGTTACTCATATATTATAGTTACCCGCTATCAACTTATGCAGTGGAGCAAACAATTCCTGGACAAGCAACGACTAAAAGGCGATGAAGAAGCGGATCGGTTGGTAACAGACACTTTTTCTGCTGGAAAACAGTCTGTTCTGTATGGGTTGCTCAAACTGGATGCGCATGAAATCGAAAATCAGTCAAGCTCCGACATAAAAAAGTTTCTGATCAAACAAAAGATAAAACCAACCTGGTTTAACCCAAGGAAATTGAAAAACGGCCAACAGCTGTTTAAGCAATACGCGTTGGAAATGATGTCTTTGCTGGGTGCTATGTCTTTACCTTATTGCTATGCAGCATCGCCTGGTAATAAAGCACTCTATTTATCTGATAAAATGCGAAACTCACCCGGCAAACGATTGATGGATACCGCTTCCTTTGTGATAGAAGTATTGACCCCGGGAAGCCTTGAGGAGGAGACTATGGGTCAGATTCATATCAATAAAGTGCGACTCATTCATGCTTTGTCCAGATACCATCTTAAGAAGCAACCGCAATGGGATATGAAGTGGGGCTTGCCCATTAATCAGGAAGATATGGCCGGTACCAATTTGGCATTTTCGTATGTAATCTTATTGGGCATGCAGCAGTCCGGATTTATTCTATCACAAAGAGAGAAAGAAGATTTCCTTTTTGCATGGCGTTATATAGGTTATCTGCTAAACATCGATCAGGACTTATTACCGGTTTCATTTGCTGAAGCCGCGCAATTAACTAACCTCATTAAGAGCAGAAATTTTAAGAAAACCAAAGAGGGTATTACGCTTACTTCTGAATTAGTAAGTTTTTATAAGACGACTGTACCTGCATCGCAAGCAGAGCTTGTGCCTGCGCAAATCCGATTTTATCTGGGCAGAGAAGTAGCTGATTATATCGGACTGGCAAGCGACCCTGTTCGGGACCGAATTACTTCATCGATCAGTACATTTAAGTCGCTCCAAAACATGCTATCAGTAAAGCCCAGCAGTTATCAGAATATGCTTTTTCAACAATTGTTGTTAAAGAAAAAGTTTGCATGATGTTTTTTGAGTATCCAATTAATTCAATGAGATTGGACGATTCTATGGTAGCAAGAATAAAGCGCGAGTTATCTATTTAATAATTTTATTGGGCTTCAAGCCGGGCTTGGCATACGCATATCGTTCGATCAACTTGGTTGAATAGTAGCCATCAATTCCGTTACTACAGATGGACATGGCTTTGTCCAATTCAAGAAAGCCATCCTGCAAAACAATATTCACTTCGAGTTTGACCTCATGTATTTTTCCAATCACCAGAAAAGTTTCGTTGAGTTTGATGGGAATGATTTCTTCCAGAGTCAACGCATACTTAACTTTACTTTCTTTCACAAAAGGAGCGAGTGTATTGTTAAGAAATTCAGGCGTTAGCCCTACCTCATCAAACTCGCTTATTTCATCCGGATACTTAGCACTGGTCTGATGAGCTTGTTCTATAAAGGAAGGGTGAATGTGGTTGATAGTATACACCCCGGTTGACTGGATGTTGGCGAGGGTATGTGGGGCTGCTTTTAGCGGTCTGTTGATGTAGCCAACCAGCGCAGGATCAGAGCCAATATGCACCACGCTGCTAAAGACACCAAGATTAGGTTGCCCTTTTTGATTGATGGTTCCTATCAGATTTACTGATTTAAAGCCTGTAAGACTATTGATAAAATTCGCGCGGTAGAACCGTTCCCAGGTTTGGATGGTCGAGGATGAAATGATTTGCATAACTCTTTGATAAGCTCCTTGGAACTTAAAAACAGTAAGAGGTTGATTTTGTTTATGAAGGCTCTCGTTAATTGATTTTCTGTTTTTCAAGAGTGAACATGTATGTATTCAATCTCTTTTAGATTGGTCCATTTGACTATTCTGATTTGTCCAATCTTTTCAGGTAAGCATTCGCCCTGTGGATATGTTCTTCTTGTTTTGCTGTAGGCATTTTATCAAACGTCTTTACTAGCATCCCCAGTCGCGGATTCTTCAAAAAGAAATCGCGGTGAGTATGCATGAAGCGCCAGAACAAAGCATCCCATATTGGTTGCCAATCGCCTTTTTCAAAGTCGCTCATTTTCATCAGGTAGTTGCTTCCGCTGATGTACGGTTTGGTCGCCATTAATCCACCATCGGCAAACTGACTCATACCGTACACATTCGGCACCATTACCCAATCGTAAGCATCAATGAATAGCTCCATAAACCATCGATAGACTTCGTCCGGATCAAACTCGCAGAGCAACATAAAATTACCTAGCACCATCAATCGCTCAATGTGATGACAATAGCCTGTGGCCAATACCTTTTTAATGGTACCGTCAATAGGAGAGATGCCTGTAGTGCCATCCCAGAATGATGCTGGAATTTTTCGTTTAAACTTCCAGTAATTTGTAGTCCGTTCTTCTGTACCTTTTACATTGTAAATTCCACGGATAAATTCGCGCCAGCCTAAAATCTGTCTGATAAAACCCTCGCATGAGTTGAGTGGAATTTCGTGTTGATTAGCGAATGCAATGGCTTGATCGATAATCTCTTTTGGTGTAAGTAGCCCAACATTAAGCATGGGGGTGAGAACACTGTGGTTTAGGATGCTTTCATTTTTTACTAAGGCATCTTCGTATTCACCGAATTCCGAAAAGCGATGTTGCAGGAATTGCTTTAGCCAGGCACGACTTTCTATAAATGTTGTTGGATAAATAAATGAATTGCTTATTTCACCATAGTTGGATGGGAAATTCTTTTTTACATAATTGACAGCTTCTGTCCAATGCTCGTTTACTTTTGGAAAGTATATTGAAGGCGGCTTTTTTCCTTTGGGATATTTCAATCGGTTTTCAGCATCGAAAGTCCATTTTCCTCCAGCGGGTTGCAACTTTTCATCAACTAAGATTTTAAAGTGTTTTCTCTGCCTGGTGTAGAAATCTGTCTGGAAGAAAAGTTTCTTACTAAGAAAATAATCATCGACCTGGTTATTTGTTAAAATGAAGAGCGGTGAATCATATTTTTTGATTTCTATGCTTAGCCCCCTTGCTTGCTTAATAATTCTTTTCTCTAAAAAATTATCGGTTGCATCGCTATAGTGAATTTCTGAAATACCTTTTTTCCTTAGATAGGGTAATAGATTGCGAACATCTGCGGTATTTTCATTTGCTTCGATATAAGTTACCTCATAACCCTTACTTTGTAAGTAGCGTTGGTAAGCTTTCATACTGGCTCTATGAAAGACCAGCTTTTGCTTATGAAAATTGTATTGTTTGAAAAATAGAAACTCCTCTATAAGATAAACATGGCGTTTTTTAAATAGGGCAGGATGCTTTTCAAAAAGTTGGTGAGGAAATACAA
>DAOOCD010000169.1:0-8004 GCA_035408225.1 Cyclobacteriaceae bacterium
AGAAAGTAGAAAATAATGGCGCGGTAGCTCAGGTGGTTAGAGCGTTGGATTCATATCCGCCAGCTGGCGGACGGGGGTTCAACAAAAAGAAAGTAGAAAATAATGGCGCGGTAGCTCAGGTGGTTAGAGCGTTGGATTCATAACCCAAAGGTCGGGGGTTCAACTCCCCCCCGCGCTACCATAACACTCCCCAGGTTGTTTACAGTTTACGCACTCTACAGCGAGACGCATCAGAAAATTTACATTGGATATACTTCTGATTTAATCGCCAGAATCGCATCACACAATTCACTTAGTGACAAAGGTTACACCAGGAAGTTTAGACCATGGAAAGTAATCTATTCAGAAGAAATCCAATCCAAAGCAGATGCAATGAGACGCGAAAAACAACTCAAATCGGCTAAGGGTCGTGAGTTTATTTGGAATCTCATTAAAAGTGCTTAGTTGGATTCATATCCGCCAGCTGGCGGACGGGGGTTTCCGCCAGAAGGCGGACAGGCAACTCCCCCCCGCGCTACCATAACACTCCCCTGGTTGTTTACAGTTTACGTACTTTACAGCGAAACGCAACAGAAAATTTACAGTGGCGGTCAGTAAGAGACTGACATGTATTAGCACTTAAATTAACTTAACATATTGTAAATATCTTTAAGCTGAAATATGCTGATTAGAACTAATTATTATATAATTTGCTGTTACCCAGATTTTCTCTAAATTAAAATCGAATCTGAGGAGTCAGCATGGCAACGACCACAAAAAAATTATTTACTAAGGATTTTGAAGTACATGCTTCCATTAAGATGCTTTACCCATATATCCAAACTGCCAGCGGCCTGGCAGAATGGTTTGCCGATAATGTAAACATCAGTCCTGAAAAGGTTTTCACATTTGTTTGGGACCATGAAGAACACAAGGCCGTGATGGCAGCGCACCGTGCTAACCACTTTGTACGGTTCGAATACTTACCGGAATCCTCAGACGATCAAAAAGACCCTTCCTACTTTGAACTTCGGCTTGAGATGAACGAGTTAACTCAAACAACTTTCCTGAAAGTAATTGATTACTCCGATTTTGATGACTTAAACGAACTCGATGATCTTTGGGAAGGTCTGGTCGAAAATTTAAGAAAAGTCGTAGGCGGCTAAGTAATTAATTTCTCTACTCAATACTGTATTCATTCAACATCTATCTTTGTTTTAACTAAACAAATAGATTGAACCCTATACCTATGTTACCAAAGATTAATCCAACCGAAACCAATGCGTGGTCAAAACTCACTGCTCATTTCCTGATGATGCAAGCCACCCACATGCGCGAATTATTTGAAGAAGATCCAAAACGATTTGAAAAATTTCATCTCAAACTAAATGACATAATAGTCGACTACTCGAAGAATATTATTACGGAGGAAACTATTCAAACCCTTGTTGAACTGGCGCAGGAAACCGAGTTGAAGGAATCTATCGACTCAATGTTTCATGGTGATAAGATTAATCAAACAGAACATCGGTCTGTACTGCATATTGCTTTGCGAAACAAGTCGAACACTCCAATTAATGTGGACGGTGAAAACATAATGCCCTTAGTAAATAGTGTTCTTGATCAGATTAAGAAATTTTCAAATCAACTATTAAGTGGTGAGTGGAAAGGATTTACCGGAAAACAAATTACTGACATCGTTAACATTGGGATTGGTGGCTCCGATTTGGGACCATTAATGGTTACGGAAGCCTTACGTCCATATCACACTACTATTAAGCCGCATTTTGTTTCGAATGTTGATGGTACCCACATCGTTGAAACATTAAAAAACTTAAATCCTGAAACTACCCTATTCATCATTGCTTCCAAAACGTTTACTACGCAGGAAACCATGACCAATGCGGAGACCGCGAAGCAATGGTTTAATGAAAAGACCAACAGTAAAGGCGAAGTCGCCAAACACTTTGTTGCGGTTTCAACTAATACAACAGCCGTAACAGCTTTTGGCATTGCTCCGGAAAATATGTTTGTTTTTTGGGATTGGGTAGGCGGACGCTATTCGCTTTGGTCTTCTATTGGACTTTCGATTGCCTGCACCATCGGCTACGATAATTTCAATCAACTTCTGGAAGGCGCGCATCAGGCGGACATTCACTTTAAAGAACAACCCTTTGAAAAAAATATCCCTGTAATACTTGCCTTGCTGGGAATCTGGTACACCAATTTCTTTGATGCTCATAGCGAAGCAATTTTACCCTATGATCAATATATGCATCGCTTTGCAGCTTACTTTCAACAAGGCAATATGGAAAGTAATGGCAAATCGGTTGACCGCCAGGGAGAATCCGTATTATACCAAACCGGCCCTGTTATTTGGGGCGAACCCGGAACCAACGGACAACATGCATTTTATCAATTGATTCATCAGGGTACTAAAATGATTCCTTGCGATTTCATTGCTCCTGCCGTGTCACATAACCCTGTGGGTGATCATCATGTGAAATTATTATCCAACTACTTTGCTCAAACCGAGGCCTTGATGGTTGGAAAAACAGCTGAAGTGGTTGAAGCCGAGTTACGAGCTGCAGGCATGAGTTCTGAAGAGATTCGCTTTCACCTTCCTTACCGCGTATTTTCTGGAAACAAACCTACCAACTCAATCCTTTTTAAGAAACTTACACCTGCTACCCTGGGTACACTGATTGCATTTTACGAGCACAAGATTTTTGTGCAAGGTGTTATCTGGAACATTTTTAGTTTTGACCAATGGGGTGTTGAATTAGGAAAGGTGCTTGCCAAGAAAATTTTGCCGGAACTCACCAGCGCAGAGCCAATCACCACGCATGATGGTTCAACGAACGGGCTGATCAATTATTTCAAACGTTTGAAATCCGAATAACTTCATAATCCTTGTAAAACACTTTGGTTAGCGTATTTTTGAACCTTCGCCAAAAACGAATGGACTCAAAAATCTCTAAAATTGGCGTCTTCACCTCAGGTGGTGACGCTCCTGGAATGAATGCCGCTTTACGAGCCGTAGTGCGTGCTTCTATCTTCTACAAGAAAGAAGTGTATGGTATTATGCAAGGCTATGAAGGTATGATTAGCGGTGACATTGTTAAGTTAGGGGCCCGTTCGGTTGGCAACATTATCCAACGCGGAGGAACAATTCTAAAAACAGCCAGAAGCCAGGAATTTCGTACAAAGGAAGGCCGTGAAAAAGCCTATCTCAACCTAAAGAAAAGTGGCGTTGATGCGTTAGTGGCAATTGGTGGAGATGGAACCTTCACAGGTCTTCATAAATTCTTCGAAGAATATTCTGTTCCCTCTGTATGCATCCCCGGTACAATCGATAACGATCTTGCGGGTACCGATTACACCATTGGCTTCGATACGGCAACCAATACCGCAGTAGATGCAATCGATAAAATCAGGGATACTGCAATCTCTCACAACCGTCTTTTCTTTATTGAAGTAATGGGGCGTAACTCAGGCTATATCGCATTGAATTGTGGTATTGCAGGAGGCGCAGTAGCTACGATTATTCCTGAGGAATCCATGACGCTGGAAGAACTTTTCAACAAGTTGGATGAAGGCGGAAAAACCAATAAGAAGTCCAGCTTAATTGTTGTTGCTGAAGGAAGCAAATTAGGCGGAGCGATGGAATTGGCTGAAAAATTCTCGCAACGAAATAATTATTTCGATATTAAGGTAACGATACTTGGACACCTTCAGCGTGGTGGTACGCCAACTTATTTTGACCGAGTACTCGCCAGTAAAATGGGAGTCGCTGCAGTTGAAGGATTGCTGAATGGACAGAAGGATGTTATGGTAGGCATTCGTAATAATCAGATTGTTTACAATGACTTCTCGACTATTATCAATCATCAACATGAAATTGACAGCGAGTCGCTTCGCATTGCAAAAATTCTTTCCATTTAATCTCCATCCATGAAAGACCTTACCATCGGCATTGACATTGGAGGCACAAATACCAAATATGGTATTGTTGACCGGGGCGGAAATGTGTTGCACCAAGGAAATATTCCTACCACTCAATACGAAGAGTTCCAGGCCTACTTTGATGCAATGGCTGATGCCCTCAGAAAAGGAATTCACGAATTACCTGCCGATACCCGAATAATTGGTATTGGAGTTGGTGCCGCCAATGGAAACTATTATACCGGTAACATCGAACGAGCCACCAATCTGAAATGGAAAGGCGTATTACCGCTTGTGCGTATGTTTAAAGAAGAGTTTGGAGTGCCTTGCATTCTTACCAACGATGCCAATGCAGCAGCTGTCGGTGAAATGATCTATGGCAATGCCAAGAACATGAAAGATTTTGTAGTGATTACGCTGGGCACCGGATTAGGAAGCGGATTTGTTTGTGGTGGAGTTCTCCTCAACGGACATCATGGTATTGCGGGTGAAGTTGGGCATACTGCCGTAAATCCGAATGGACGATACTGCAACTGTGGCAAACGCGGTTGCCTTGAGACCTATGTTTCTGCTACGGGTATAAAAAGGACGGTTTATAAATTATTAGCCGATCACTTAGAGCCCAGTGAACTAAGAGGAATCAGTTTTGAAGATTTGAATACAAAGATGATTTCTGAAGCAGCCCATCGCGGAGATGTAGTGGCTATGGAAGCATTCGAATATACAGGGAGGATATTAGGTATGAAGCTAGCGGAAACGGTTGTTCATACCGACCCGGAGGCAATCTTTTTATTCGGAGGCTTGTCGATGGCTGGCGATTTGATATTCCGCCCTACGATCAAACACATGGAGGCCAATCTCATGCCTTTATTCCGCGGAAAGATCAAAGTACTTCCTTCGGCCATGCAAAATCAAGCGGCTCCAATATTAGGTGCCAGCAGTTTGGTATGGGATTATCTCGATAAGTTACAGATGAAGTCTGAATTGGCATAAGCCTGCTCACTCTAACTTAACTCCCAGATTTTTACCGAGAATCTTAAATTGTTCCACCCACGCTTCATCAATATCGCGTGAAGATCTGTTCTTGTTCTCCATCGAAATTTCAAAATACAGGTTTTGACTTTTATGGAAATTAGGTTCCAATTTGAATTTTTCCAAAAGAGGAAACATTCTGTTGAGCCGTTGTACTCGTTTTACATTTTCTCTCTCACTGCCGATTCTGTTTAGCTCTTTGAAAATGCTCTCCCCTGCCAACCGCGATAGTTTGTGGGGGTCATCAATCTTAAGATTCCATTTGGCCAACTCAGCAACGATTCGCTCCATCTCTTTGATATTAATCTTATCGGATTGAAAGATCTTTACCAAGTCAGCGTTCAACACATATTCAAAAGTTGTTTTATAAGTATTGGGGATCGGGATATTATTATTTGCAAGTGCATTGATCAGCGGGTAATCCTGATTATAACTCTTTCGTAACGAATGCTCAAGTTCGGCCATACTCTCTTGCGAAATCATATCCAGGATTTTCCGCTTCTCGTCCTGAAATAAGTGCCAGATCGTATATTTCTCAGGACCGAAATATGTTTGCATTAATCCAATCACATCTCCTAATCGTCCTTCCTCGAAGGCTTTCACCATTCTGAATTGCATTCCGGCAAACTTGTCGGGCTCCATATCAAGAGAAATATTACCAATGATATTGTGTTTGCCCAGATAAATAACGGCAAAGGCAAATTTCCTTTCGGATTTGGTTACCAGTGATTTTACTTTCGTGATGCCCAGAGCAAGCTTTTGCTCTCCTGCCTCTTTCTTAATAAAGGAATCGTTGGAGGTGCTGTAGTTGAAAATAGTAAGTGAATCAGGTTCATCCTCAAAGATGGATGAAACCGCATAGTGAATTCCCACCCGTTGCAAATTGGTGCGCGAAGGTAACACCGTCTTAGTGTAAACCACGGCCCCATTTTCATAGGTGGAAACATTACTCGGGGCTGATTCCAATTGCCTGATAAACTCAGTCTCAAGATCAACTTGCCCGATTTGATTTGCCAATTGAAGTACGCGACAAGCATATTGCAAAACCTGTGTTGTTTCTATGCCGGAAATCTCATCAAAAAACCAACCACAACTTGTATACATGAGCATCGCATGACGCTGCATTTCCATAATTCGCAAAATGCGGTTGGGGGCACCATCATTCAATGCATGATCTTTTAGAAAGCGTTTTATATTGTCTTCACTTCGCTTAAGCACAATATTGATATACTCATTGCGCGCTTTCCACGGATCTTTTAAAACTTTGCTCGCTTCCCGCTCAAAAATTATCTCTGTATTTTCACGCAGCCAGTCCAGGGCATCGCGTAAAGGTTTACGCCATAATTGATGCCAGCCCGGCTTGCCTGTATTACAGCCACAGTTATCGCGCCAGCGCTCAACACCATGCACGCAACTCCACGAGCTGTTTTCTATAATCTGAGCTTCATCTTGCGGTGGACAGTGTTCTAAAAACTGACCATAGTTTGTGAGTTTTGCCCGGCCATCCTTTTCAATATAATCTAAGCAAAATGCCAAGGCCATTTCGCCATGCTTGTGATGATGGCCATAGGTTTCACCATCAGTAGCAACGTGAACCAGCTGCGGCTCTGTATCATCCTTGTCTATTGTGTTGAGTAACCGATCAGCAAAACGCTTACCATCATTTAATAGTCCATTAAAAGCAATGCCTTGTGAAATATCGCCTTCATAGAAGAATAAGACAATTGAATTGCCGCTAGGCAAATGACACGTGTAGGCTTTAGTTGTATTTACAGTCCGATCGTTTACTTCAGTCCACTCTTCATCTCCTATTTTCCGTACTGCTTTAGCCTGGCGTGGAGCAAGCACGGTAAACTTAATGTTATGTTCTGCTAATACTTCGAGAGTCTCTGTATCTGCAGCAGTTTCCGCCAACCACATACCCTCCGGTTTTCTTTTGAATCGTGATTCAAAATCACGAATCCCCCAAAGAACCTGAGTCTCCTTGTCACGTCTGGTAGCCAGAGGCATGATGATGTGATTGTAGACCTGCGCAACCGCAGATCCATGACCGCCAAAGTTGGTTATACTATGCTTGTCAGCTTCCAGAATCGCCTCATAGGTTTCGGACGAATAGAGTTCCATCCAGGAAAGCAGCGTTGGTCCAAAATTGAAACTAATCCGCGAATAGTTATTGACAATGTTTTTAATTACTCCATCTTCATTCAGAATGCGTGATGTAGCATTTGGTTCATAACATTCAGCCGTGATTCGCTCATTCCAATCGTGATAGGGATGAGCAGAATCCTGAAGTTCAATAACCTCCAACCATGCATTTTCGCGTGGCGGTTGATAAAAATGGCCGTGAATACAAACGTATTTATTGATACCAGACATTTAGTAAATGGGTAAAAGTCAAACGTGCATAAAGATTACTCCAGATCAAACTCAGCTTTCTCTTCTTTAAGCTTTAATACCGAAACTCCAAGGGGTGGTAAGGTTACCGAGACTGAATAATCTTTGCCATGATATTTTACAGGTGTGGTATATAATAGTCCCTGATTAAGTACTCCACTACCACTATACTTAACATTATCGGAATTAAATATTTCATGCCAGGTGCCTCGAAACGGAACCCCGATGCGATACAAAGGCCTTGCTTCTGGCGTAAAGTTGCAGATGACGATCAGCGAATCTTCTTTTTGTTCACCCTTTCTCATATAAACGATTACACTATTTTCTCGATCCGAGTAATCGACCCACTCAAATCCACGATTATCAAATGAAAACTGGTACAACGAAGGTTCTGCTTTGTAAAGTGCGTTCAGATCTTTAATCAAACTCAGAACTCCTTTATGTGAACCATACTCCAGCAGGTGCCAATCCAGACTTCGGTCGTGATTCCATTCCGAAGATTGACCAAACTCACCACCCATAAACAATAATTTTGTTCCTGGATGTGTGAACATATAAGAATACATAAGTCGAAGATTTGCAAAGCGTCTCCATTCATCACCCGGCATCCGACCTAGCAACGAACCCTTTCCATGAACCACTTCATCATGCGAT